>NZ_MAIS01000030.1:0-65263 GCF_001680695.1 Paenibacillus sp. KS1
GAAGATGAACTTTCGTCAGTTCGCGTTTAAAAACGTTATTCGCAACGCGCGGCTGTATGCCGGTTATTTTATAAGCAGTGCTTTCTCCGTTATGATCTTTTTCGTATATTCGATGCTGGCGTTCCATCCAGAATTGAATTTGGCGGAGAGTGGGGGATTCGGAAAAGGCGCACAAACAGGGATGCAGGTTGCCCAGTATATCATTTACGTCTTTACGTTTTTCTTCATCCTCTATTCGATGAGCGTATTCTTGAAGACGCGAAAGAAAGAATTCGGTGTCTGCATCATGCTGGGGATGTCCAATATGCAGCTGAAGCGTCTCGTATTTTTAGAAAATACGATCATTGGATTTGCTTCGACTGTGGCTGGTATAGCAGCAGGACTGATTTTTTCCAAAGGGATGCTTATGCTCGGTTCGTCCATGTTGTATTTGGAGCATTCGTTATCGTTCTACTTCCCAACAAAGGCGCTTTGGTTTACATTTGTGGCCTTTATGCTGTTGTTCCTAGTAATCTCGTTCTTTACGGCGACGATCTTGCGAACAAGCTCACTTATTGATCTATTGAAAGCCTCGACGAAGCCAAAACCCGAGCCGAAGGCGTCGGTATGGCTGGCTATTCTGGCTGCTATACTGCTGCTAATCGGTTATGCGATAGCTTTTATCGTACGCGGAACCCTTGTTATGTTTGCACTGCTGCCTGTCGTCATTCTTGTGTCGATCGGTACATACTTCTTATTCACACAGCTAAGTGTGTATATCATTCATAAATTGAAGAAGAACAAGAAGTTGTATCGCCGGAATACAAACATGTTGACACTGTCCGATTTGGCATATCGGATGAAGGATAATGCACGCATGTTTTTCCTTGTCGCGATTATTTCAACCGTTGCGTTTACAGCCATCGGCACGCTTGTTGGGTTCAAAGCGATGCTGACTGAGGGCGTTGCAGGATCGATGCCGCCGATGTCTTATGATTCCTATGCCGACAATAAACAGGAGCAAAAACATCTTGCATACATTGAGACAGAGTTGAAGGAAGAAAACGTTAACTATGACAGCTTCGTTATTCATAATAAAGATGCGGAGCTTAAGGATAAATACTCATTCAATGCAATTTCCGTAACGGATTATAACCTGATCTCGGAGGATAAGATCCGTGTAGATGCAGGAAGTGCGGTATTGATGCAATTCAAGATGGATGACTTCGGATATAACAGAGGGAAGAAGGACTGGTCGAAGGGGCAGACTTTGACTCTGAGCAGTGGAAGCAAGCTTCAATTGACAGATGTACCGGACATGAGCAAAGATGTCCGCCAATACATCACTGGAAATCATGTGCTTGTGATGTCGGATTCAGATTTCAACGCACTTCCAAAGTCGAAAACCGATATGGATATGCATGTATTTGCGATGGATGACTGGCAGGGAACGAAGGCAGTAGCGGAGAAGCTGAATACACAGTTGAATGCTGATAGTACCAATCCCCACTATCGTTTTCAGGCGCGAGCGCTTGCGATGCAGGAAGTGAATCAGGGTATGGGCCAAATTCTGCTGACGGGTTTGTTCGTAGGAATTGTTTTCTTCGTGGCAGCAGGCAGCTTCCTTTATTTCCGACTATTCTCGGATTTGGATTCCGACATCGTGCAGTATCGAGCTATCTCCAAGCTGGGTCTGACTGAAGGGGAACTGTCAAAGGTTGTATCCACTCAAATCGGACTGCTGTTCTTTGTACCGATTGTCGTAGCTATCATTCATGGTGCCGTTGCATTGAACACACTGCAAAATTTGTTCTCGCAAATCTCTATTTTAAAAGAAATCATTCTAGTATTAGGTACATTCTTCGTTATTCAGGTTGTCTATTTCTTATTCATTCGAGCAAATTATGTGAAAAAACTGAAGAAGGTACTGTAATCAAGCAGTCCAAAAAAGATAGGAGCAGGTCGCCGTTGCGATCTGCTCCTTATTATTTATTTGCAACATTATGAGGTGAACCAATGCTTAGGATATTGATTTCCCTGTGTGCGATGATATGTCCACGCCGCCAGTACTAAGACAACGGCTCCTAACCCGACCGGAAACAACAGGTAAGTCCAAGGGGCGCCTGTCATCATAATAAGCAGTGGATCGGCGCCCGCAGGTGGATGAATGGTTCTGGTCCATTGCATGAAGGCGATGGACAGACCGACGGCTAGCGCGAGGCTCCAGACATGCACGCCAACACATGAGCTAATGGTCAGCCCGACCAGTGAACTGATGAGATGGCCCCCTATTACATTGCGCGGCTGTGCCAATGGACTGTCTGGCAGCGCAAACAAAATAACACATGACGCTCCAAAAGGAGCCATCAAAAAAGGGGACGACAACCAGCCTTCAAGGAGTGCTAGTACCAGGATAGCAAGTCCCCCTCCTGTACCTGCGAGTAGTGATGTTTTTACATATTGAAGTGATGGACGTTTTCGGCCAATTTCAAGCATTTTCTGTGTTACGTTAGAATTGTTCATCCTATAGTTTCCTTTCTAAGTAATGAGTTCGTGTCTCGGATTGATTGATTGCACCGGTGCTTGAAATATATTGTATAATGTGATTTGGTATTTGTAATACGAATAATTATGATATCTCACATTTCATTTTCCGATATCAAATTCTTATCGATGTGAGATGTATTGTTCTCGTTACGGTATGAGGGATGTATTATGTGGTATCGATTACGGGATGAGAGAAGTATCATTTACGCTTAGATAAGTGCATGAATTGTATGAAGCTGTTTCATGAAGGGGGAAGAGGGATGTTTGAGCTATTAGATGGGAAGCAAGTCGAAACCGTACGGGTGGTCGCCCACACGAAGAGCATTAGCCGTGCGGCCGAGCAATTAGGATACGTACAATCAACAATTACCTCACATGTAAAGATGGTGGAGAAGACGGTTGGACAAACATTGTTCCATCGCTTGCAGCGTGGTGTAGAACTGACCGAGGCCGGGGCTATCTTCCTGCGTTATAGTGAGAAATGGAGTCTGCTGGGCAGAGAGCTGACCCAAGAGCTTCCGGCGGGCCAATCGATAGAGGGAACAGTCACATTAAGTGTGTTGGAATCCTTTTGCACGACGCGAATGACGGACTTGTTAACAGCAATTTTCCTTAAGTATCCGCGAATCAAGCTTCACCTGCTTCCGGGATTTATGGAGGATACATGCCAGCGAATTCTTCAAGGGGAATGCGAGCTTGGAATTGTGGCCGGTCGGCCGCAAATGGGCGGTGTTGACTTCCTGCCGCTTGTTAATGTGCGGATGGTGTGGGTCGTTCCTATGTCGATGCAGCTCCGCTGGGAAGAGGAAGGCTGGGAAGCACTGGATGATGTTCGAGTCATTGGATTTGGCTCGCAATGCGTCTATCAAGCAGTAGCATCTCAACTTCTCCAAGAGAGCGGGATCAAGCCTAGTCAATATAGTACCTTTCATAGCTTAGAGATGATGAAGCAGACAATCAAGGTGGGAATGGGCATGGCGTTATTGCCTTATCGAACGGTAAAGGAGGAGATCGAGCAGGAAGCGCTTGGCTATCTTCCGCTACAAGTACCAACTCTAATCCATGGGCTTGTATGGAAGCAGGGGGATGAATTATCCCCCGCGGCAATTACGATACGCGATATTTTGGTAGAAAAGTTCAAGAACGAGCAGGAAGCGGATTGATGAGGTCTCCAATTAGGGAGTAATCATCAATCATTATTTTCATTTAACTGTTCATACTGCATCGAGCCGTCGCGGCATATTGCTTATTTGGATCGCACTGATCATCGAGAATAATGGATTGTGCCGCCAGTCCCTCTCTCCATTGCAATGGCAGCGGACAATTGGTAACCAGCGTATGGAAGCTGGACAATTCAGCAATTTTGACAAGCCCTATTTTCTCGCACTTCGTTATATCTGCGACTAATATACTCTGCTTCGCATGATGCAGCATAATCTTGCGTATTTCAGCTTCTTCTTCATTGGCGTCAGTTACGCCGTGTGTAAGATCGATACCGGAGCACGAGAGGAAGGCTTTGTCGGCAGTATATCGGGCGAGGGCGTTGGCAGCAGCATGTCCAGAATAGGACAGTGATCGGCGGCGAAGAGTACCACCGGTACAAATTAATTTAATATGTTCAGCATCTGATAGTTCCATGATGACATTTAGTGAATTTGTGATTACAGTCAATTGCTTGCGCGCTTTTATTATTTTGGCGATATGGAGTGAAGTTGTACTCGAATCAAGCATAATCGTATCCCCATGTTGGATAAGCCTAGCGCACTTTGTTCCGATCCACTTCTTTTCAGACAAATAGCAGTCCTCGCGCACCCATACAGGGACGTCAGAGCTTACGGATGTCTCTGCTAAAAATGCTCCCCCATGTGTTCTTAGCAGGAGACCTTCTTTCTCCATACGATCCAAGTCTCTTCGCACTGTTTCTTCCGTCACTCGAAACTGCTTGCTAAGCTCTGCGACGAGAACTCTGCCGTCCTGGAACAGGTGCTGCATGATGCGTTTTCGGCGTTCAATGGCTAACAAGGCATTTACACATCCTCACGATAAGGTGGACAATGGTGGCATCTTGCTTCATGTAGACCTCTATTATAGCGAAATATGGTATTTTTGACGAGTTAAGAAAGCATAACTATTTCACAACACGAATTAAGTAAATATTCTACTCTGTTCATCTCTAGAAAAAGGTTATAGACTAGAGGTGAATTAATCCATGCTTCATGCATTGCAGATCGAATAGAATGAACAGGACAAGGGAGATGAACGATCGATGTCAACACATATGCAGCCTACACTCGTCTTTCCGGTAATCAGTGACATACATATTGATCCTTCGGGTGAAGGTAGTGTCGCCAAGTTCGAACGAGCGATGTTGCAGTTGAATGCAAGGGCGCCTCATCAGGATGCGTTTGTTATTGTAGGGGATTTAACAAACAATGGACTTGAGGAGGAATACGATCGCAATTTAGAAGTATTCCGCAAGCATAAGCTACCAGGAGCGACACCGCTCATCACGATCGGCAATCACGACTATTGGAACGGACTTCCGATTGAAGAAGCGCAGGCTCGCTTTCTTGCAAAAACGGAGATGCCATCCTTATATTTTCATCAGGTCATTAAGGGTTACCATTTCATTGTCATGGCGACAGAGGATAAGGTTACATCAGGGTACTTCTCATTGGATCAGATTGCATGGCTTCGCGAACAACTGCAGGTGGCTGCAGCCGATTCAGCAGAGCGTCCTATATTCGTCTTCCTGCATCAGCACTTGAAGGACACCGTGTACGGCAGCGAGGACTGGGGCATTCAGGACAATATTGAACCGCTTATGGAGGCATTGCGACCATATCCGCAGGTTATTACGTTCTCCGGGCACTCCCACTACCCGCTTCAGGATCCGCGCAGTATTCATCAGGAGGACTTTACTTCTGTTGGAACGGCTTCGCTTAGCTATATGGAAGTGGAACATGGCAAGCTTCAAGGGAATTTGCCGTTAGGGTTCGAGAAGTTCAGCCAAGGCTTGCTTGTCGAGGTATATGAGGATCGCGTTGCGATTCATAGGCTTGATTTCGAATATGATCGTCAGATTGGAGACGCTTGGATTGTGTCGCTGCCGGCATCAACTTCAACCTTTACATATACCATTCATCGTGACACAGATGCGCCATGCTTCCCTGATCACGCACAATTGCATGTAGAAGAGGAGTGTACAACTTCAGATTCTATCGTTATCGTCTTCGATCAGGCGTCCGATAATGAGCTTGTACATGCCTACAACGTTACGGTTGAGAATCGTAGTGATGTAGAAGAGGTTGTACAGTACGCTGCATTTTCCGAATCTTATAAAAATCCGGTTCCGGAGCAGCTTCGTCTGGAAATACCAGGGCTGAAGCCAGATTGTGAATACTCCATCGCGGTACAGGCAATAGATACTTTCGGCAATGTGAGCGAGCGTGTGCTGCAGGGCAGCTGTCGTACTCGTCCTGTTGAAGAGCTGAAGGTGGAAAATTAATTTATCCTAATTAGTATTCGAATATTGTATAACGGCAAGTGCCCAAAGCAAACCAGTGCTTTGGGCACTTTTTATAGTTAACTAGAGCAGTACTAGTGTTGGACGCAACTCATTTTGCTGGAGCGGTAGGTTCGCTTCTTCTGAATAACTTAAGTCTATAAAAGTTATTGTTATTTTTTATAAAAGAACGTGTCAAAGTATCAATAATCGTTGGTTTGTCATATATCCGTGAAAGCGCTTTGCTTTTACAATGGAGAAGACAACATCTGGAAGGAGTTAAGATTTAATTCAGCAAGAGTTATATTGAATCAAGGAGGGATTTTCATATGGCGAAGGCAACCACGGGAGCAGAGATAGAACCGGGCCTGAACCTGGATAAGCATAAGAAAAGCGCATTAAAACGATTTTTTATGCAAATAGACATACAGCTCATGGTGCTGCCCGCACTTGCTCTAATCTTTATATTTTCTTATATCCCTATGTATGGCATTCTTATTGCTTTTCAAGATTATAAGCTTAAGGCAGGCTTCAATCTGTTCAGCAATGAGTGGGTAGGATTAAAGCACTTTATTGATTTTTTTAATTCACCAGAATTTGTACCTGTTATGCGCAATACGATTATTATCAGTTTTATGAAATTTATCTTCGGGTTTCCAGCGCCAATTGTTTTAGCGCTTATGCTTAATGAAGTGCGCAAGATGGCCTTTAAACGGGTCATTCAAACCGTCACGTACTTGCCTCACTTCTTATCATGGGTAGTTATCGGATCCATGGTTACATCCTTACTGTCCGTAGACAATGGCAGCATAAATATGCTGTTAGAGAAGCTCAGGATTATCGATGAGCCGATTAACTTCATGTCAATGGCAGAATATTTCTGGTCGATTCTCGTTGCAACCAATGTATGGAAGGAAATAGGGTTTGCCTCCATTGTATATTTGGCAGCGATTGCAGGGATCGATCCTCATTTGTATGAAGCAGCATCGATAGATGGTGCGAGTCGATTCAAGCAGATGACTCTCATTACACTGCCTTGCATTATGCCAGTTGTGATCATCTTTATGATTCTTGCAATCGGCAACCTGCTCAATGCAGGCTTCGAGGACATTCTCATTCTCGCTTCCAATCCAGCTTTGAGAGAAGTATCTGACTCGCTTGATGTATATGTAGTTCGTGTCGGTATTGATAATTACAGGTACTCCTATGCAACGGCAATCGGCCTGTTCAAGGCTGTTGTCAGCGTCACGTTGCTTACATTTGCGAACTTCATTGCCAGAAAGACGGGCAATAGCTTATGGTAATGAATCATTCCATAACTAGGAGGACTGAATAATGATACGTGATAGTATAGGAGACCGCATTTTTACGGTATTTATCTATGTAGTGTTAACCTTATTGGCCTTTTCGACCTTTTATCCATTCTGGAATTCACTTGTCATATCGTTTAATGAAGGATTGGATACGTCTAAGGGCGGCATTACTTTTTGGCCGCGCGAGTTTACATTGGAGAACTATAAAATCGTATTCGAAGATTCGCGATTAATGAATGGATTTGTGATTGCCCTCTTGCGAACGGTCATTGGAACGGTAGCATCCATCTTAGCGACGGCCATTTTTGCATACGGGATGTCGAAGCGAGGGCTTATGGGCCGCAAGTATTATATGATTATGTGTATCGTTACCATGTATTTTGGAGGCGGTCTCATTCCGAGCTATATGCTCATTCGCGGACTTGGTTTGTTCAACTCTTTCTGGGTGTTCATTATTCCGGCACTTATTAGTGTATGGAATATGATTATATTCCGCACCTTCTTCCAAGGCTTGCCGCAAGGCTTGGAAGAGTCAGCGAAGATTGACGGCTGCGGTAACTGGGGTACATTCTTCCGTATTGTCTTCCCGTTATCTGGCCCTGTTATTGCTACCTTGTCTCTGTTCACAGCGGTTGCGCACTGGAATGAATGGTTCGTAGCCAGTATCTATATTACGAACGAGAATCTGCTTCCTATTCAGACGATACTAAGACAGATACTATTCTCCAACATCGCATCTGAACAGTTGTCCAATGTAGATACGAGTGCGCTTGTGCACATCAATGCTGCCAAGAAAATAACCTCTAAGGCATTGACGATGGCGACGATTATGGTAGCAACGCTTCCAATTGTATGTGTGTACCCGTTCTTGCAGCGTTTCTTTGTAAAAGGTGTATTGATTGGCTCGTTGAAAGAGTAGCGATTGTTTAATCTGCTGGACATTTGGATGCGTTTAGAGCAACCTTGCTTTAAACATAGATTACAAAATTGAAAGGGGAAAAAGCCGTGAAGAACAAAAAAAATCTTCTGCTGAGTGTGTTGTCTGTCTTTATGGTATTCACTCTGTTAGTAGGATGCGGCAGTGGGAAGACAAGTGCTCCACCTGAGAATGAACCTGTGAAGCAAGGCGACACGGGCAAAGAATCAAGTGAAACTCCGAAGAGTGACCTGTACGAATTGGGCAAGGAACCACTTGAAGTATCGTTCTATGGCAACTATGGTTGGTACCAGCTGCCGAAATGGGGTAAGGATCCTGCTTCGAAGTGGATACAGGACAACTTGAAAATTACGGTCAATGGAATCAGTTCAGGTGGCAACAATGCACAGAAGCTGCAAACGATGATTGCGGGCAATGAGCTTCCTGATATTATCTGGACTGACAGAGGGGCCGATATAGAACGTCTTCGTGAGGCTGGTATGCTCGTACCATTGGATGAGTATATTGACAAGTACCCGAATTTCAAGAAGTATTTGACTGAAAATCACAAAGCATTGCTCCGTTCGTCTGACGGCAAGATCTATCAGGTACCGAACTATTATACACAGCAGCCAAACGGAAACGCGGGCTATGCAATCAACAAAAAAATCTATAAAGAGCTCGGCTCTCCAAAATTGGAGACGACTGACGACTTGTATGCATACTTGCAAGCTGTTCATAAGAAGTACCCTGACGTCACTCCATTTGAAACGGGATTGGCAAAAGACGGTCACGGTATTGACCAACTCTTCTCTTCCTTTAAAGAAAATAACTTGTCCCTTACTCGCTTCTTCGCAGTTCCAGATGGTGATAAAATGGTCTCCATTTATAAGGATCCAGGCTTCCGTGAATCCGTAGTATATACGGCGAAGCTGATGCGTGAGAAGCTGATGACGCAAGATGCGAATACGCAAACAGAAGACCAAGTAAGAGAAAAAGCGATGAATGGCAAGTTTGCCGTTATTGCAACTTTCGATCCGATGAAGATGCTAGCTGTAGCAGATGAGGAATTGAAGAAGAAGGATCCGGAAGACGGCTATATGTTTATTAAACCGATTGTAAAACAAGGTCTGGATGCTAGCAAAATCTATCCGGGAACATATAACCAACTTGGATGGAACGTAGCTGCCATTACGACAAATGCGAAAAATCCAGAGGCCATATTCGCGATGCTTGACTGGATGACAGGACCTGAAGGCAGCATGGTGCTGAACTGGGGACCTCCAGGAGCTGATGGGTATTGGGATGGATTTGAAGCTGATGGTCTGACACCGAAATTTAATAAAGATAAATACATGAATGATCCGAAAACGCTTTCTGAAATAAATGGTAAAGCTGGCGACTTGGTATGGGTGGGCAATACAATGTTCATGGATAATACGAAAAAGCAAATGTTGTCTACTGTACCAGCAGATAAGATTGATTTCAGCAACCGCTGGCAAATGGAAGTAACATGGGCTTCGCAAGGTGACTTCACGGAGTTCCTCGGCTGGGAGCCGACTCCAGATAGTGAAGAGGGGATTGCTAGACAAAGTGTTAGAGATATTTGGTTGACAGCTAGAGCAAAATCCATGTACGCGAAATCCGATGAAGAAGCACTGCAAATTCTGGATAAAGCACATGATGATTCCATGAAGGTTGGTTATCAGAAGTTCCTTGACCATGTTACAAAAGTTTGGACGGAGAATAAGAAAGCAATGGGTAAATAATCTTCGGAACGAAGGCTCGCTGTCTGCCAGCGGGTCTTCGTTCTTTTGATCAAATCTTTTATTTTGAAATCATCTGACTGTTCAAATGATAGTTGAACTTGTTATACTTTGTTTAGGGAAATGCTGGAATGAGAATTGTATGACTGCATCGTTTGGGGGGCCTCATTCATGTATAACGTGTTGTTAGTTGATGACGAGATGCTTGATCTGGAAGGAATGAAGCAATTCATTCCTTGGGAAGAGCTTGGGTTAGAAGTTGCAGCAGCGGTAAATAACGCCTTTGAGGCTTGTCATATTATTGATAGTACGCCTATCGATATTATCGTCAGTGACGTTAATATGCCGAATATGTCCGGGTTGGAGCTGGCCCGCAGGGCGATTGAGGTAAATTCCAATATCCGAATTATTTTTGTAAGCGGTCATCAAGATTTCAGTTATGTGAAACAGGCATTATCTTTGAAGGCCTACAGTTATGTACTCAAGCCGATGAATGATGATGAGCTTATCGCTGCACTCGAGAAGGTGAAGCAGGATCTTGATGATGACCGGAAGCGTCGTGATGTGGAGGAAGCCTATCAGCATATGATTCCAATGGCGAAGAATGATTTGCTGTTGCGGTTGGTTGACGGGCAGTGGAGAAGTGAGCAGCAGGATGGAATGATGAAGCTAGTTGCCTCTTATGGGCTTGACAAACTGAATTGGCCTGTCCGAGTTGCTGTTATGGAACTTGACTATATGACTTGGACGCAAGAACATACGAGCTTGTCACATGAGGTTACAACGAAGGAATTCCTGTATGCGGTCAATGAGGTTGGATTGAAGCATCATATGCCACATTGCTGCAAGTTGACGCCTCATCGGATGATGGTGTTGATTCATGATCAGTATTTAGACCCTTTCATTGATGATTTATATAAGGTGATTGAGACTCAGTTCTCCGTGACGATGACAGTTGGGGTAGGGGAACCAGTAAACGGATTGGAACAGCTCTATCTCTCGTTCCAACAGGCAACCAAAGCGGTTGATGGCAAAATGTTTATTGGCAAAGGGAGGCTTATCCGCTACGAAGCGGTGAGTTTGAAGCCCGAAATGATGGATGCGCGTACATTGGAACAACGTATGGAGGCACTATTTCACGCCTTGATGGAATATGAGCTGGTTTGTATTTACGATGAGATAGAGAGGCTGTTCGAATCTGTGAGCATGCTCCGTTCTAAGTTTACCGTACATAATCTTGCGATGTTCATCATATGGAAGCTGGATGAGCAATTGAAGACAAAGGATGAGAATCTGTTCGATATATTGGGTATGGAGCTGCATAACTTGGATATTCTGCTGCAATTTGATACGGTGAGCGATATTCGCTCCTGGCTCGTCAGGAAGACATTTGAGATATCTGAATATTTGCGCAGCAAATCTACCTCTAAGAATAATCGGCTCATTCGAGAAATGATTCAAGTGATGAAGGATAAAATGAGCGAGAACATTACACTGAAGGATGTGGCGAATCAATTTTCATTCTCGCCGAACTACTTGGGGTACATGTTCAGGGAGGAGACTGGGAAATCGTTCAGTGAAGTACTTATACAGCTTCGTATGGAGCGGGCACGCGAGCTGCTGCATGAGAGCTCCATCAAAATCTATGAAATTGCTAATCAGGTAGGCTATCGATACCTTCCCTATTTTAGCAGACAATTCAAGGAAGCATACGGCATGACTCCGATGGAATATCGCAAGCGGGAAACATGATAGGGGAGAAGTCAATGAACGAACAGCGACCGAAGTTCCGCTATTTGCCGATTGGCTACAAACTCATGCTGACTTATATGGTTTTCATCATTGTTCCTGTATTAGTCATAGGACTTGTCTCCCATTCCATGTATGATCAATCGATTCGCAAGCATACACGGAACAATATACAAGGAACACTGCTGCAGATTCGCGATAATATTGAATATAAGATGCAGGATGTAATCCGCATATCTTCTATTTTGTATGGCGATTATGAGCTGTATCGATATTTACGCAGCTATGAAGAAGGCTGGGAAAATTATGATCGCATTACGAAGTACGTTATTCCTAAGATAGAAGCGGCATCTTCGGCAACTGGAATGAAGCTGTGGATTTCTGTTTTTTTCCGTAATGAATCCATAAATGAGATCCATCACAGTACATTTGGGAAAGAGAATCCTACGGATTATAACTGGCCGTATGAAATTTATCATTTGAATCGAATTACAGATAAGGATTGGTATAAGAGCTTTCCACCCGAGAAGTACAGCATCACAATGAAGTGGAGCCAAATTGAGCGTGATGCGGAGAATAGTCGAATTTCCCTGCTGCGTCGGCTTGTGGACACCAATAATCCTCTGAAGCTGCAAGAAGTTGGATTTTTGCGCATTAATGTTGCGATCTCGGAGCTGTTCGATAGTATTAATTATTCGAAGATTGGAAATGACAGTGTAATCTACCTAGTGGATGAACAGGGGAGAAGCATCTATCAGTCTGGCAAGTTGCCTGCTAATGAAGCGGATACGCAGAGCAACTATTTGACGATCCAAGAGACGGTAGGGAAGCAGTCTTGGAAGCTGGTCGCTCATGTTCCTCTCTCCATTATACAGGAAGATTCGATGAAGGTTCGATTGTTTGTTATTTTTATTTGCTTGATTTGCTTTATTGTGTTGTCATTCGCAGGAGTGTTCATTTCGAGATATTTCTCGATTCGGATTACGAAGTTCGTGTCCGTGCTTAATGCTTTTCGGGAAGGCGATCTGCACAAACGAATTTCCTATCGGGGCAAAGACGAATTTTCCCAAATTGCTACTGCATTGAATAACATGGGCGAAAATGTTGAGGCGCTAATTAAGGAAGTGTATTTGACACAGCTGCAGAAGAAGGAAGCGGAATTGGAGATGCTGCAATCGCAAATCAATCCTCATTTCCTGTATAACACCCTGTCCTCCATTAATCGGCTAGCGAAGTTCGGGGAGAATGAGAAGCTGCAGCAGATGGTATTAGGGCTGGCTAAGTTTTATCGACTTGCGCTTAACAATGGCAAGCTGATGATACCGGTACATAATGAGTTAGAGCAGGCACAGGCTTATGTGGATATTCAGAAGATTAAATACGGTGATCGCATTAGTGTTATGTTCGATATTGACCCAGCAGTATGGCCGTATCGTACGGTAAAGCTGATTGTACAGCCATTTATTGAAAATGTGTTGGAACATGCTTGGTGTGGAGATCGAATCTTCATTCGAATTGTAGCAAAGAAGGATGTGGATGACCTGCTGTTCCGGATCATCGATGATGGGGTAGGTATGACCGCTCAGCGAATCCATGATATTTTTGATGGAAGAGACCATGTGAATACAGGCTACGGCATTCGAAATGTAGATCAACGTATTAAACTGCACTATGGTGCTGAGTATGGAGTAACGATTGTGAGCGGACTTGGCATTGGCACATCTGTATCCATACGTATACCAGCTGAGGCATCAGAGCAAATAACTTCCCAATAAGCGCCAGACATCCTGTATAATAGATGATTATGAATCCATGCTCAGAAATGGAGGAAAATCAATTGAATGCTCGATCATTGGCCTTCTTGGCTGTTCGGCTCGGCGCTCTCTATTGGATCGTGACCGCCTTCCTAGAGTTGGCGAAGATTGCAGCTGCGCTGGTAAATATGATCTCCTCGATGATTCATATGGAGGTTGGAAGTGAAAATATGGTATACACCAATTTCGTCATACTGCTTCTCCCTGTCCTTGTTCCGCTTATAGGAGGAATCATCCTATGGTGCACGGCAGGATCATTATCGAAGGCGCTAGCACCATCTAAACTACGTGATGTGACTCTAGTGAAGACACAAGATGCAGACGTATCTAGCAGCGGCGAGGAAAGTGTGCTACCGATGCGCAGCCAGACGCATTCTGCGAACCCGGTGCTTCGCACCACCCTTCAAATCGGACTAGGTATTGCTGGTATTATGCTTCTCGTGAACAGCATCCCGGAATTTATCAAGCTATTGATTATGCTCTCGAATCAAGAAGTGGCTTTATTTGCAGAGCGGGCTTGGACGGATGACAGCGCCAAGTTCATAGAAGTGATTGTACAGATGCTTCTTGGGATCTGCCTTGCTGTTGGGGCGGGTGGGATTGCTCGTTTTTTTACTCGTTCAATGGAATAAAATACGGTTAGTTCTCTACATAAATACAGCGGCTGCACCTTGCTCTATTGGCGAGGTCAGCCGCTGTATATTTATTTGCGCGCGTATACGATTCCAATTGTGTTTGGTCCACAGTGGCTGGAGATGACGCAACCACAATCCGACAGGATCACATGTTTTGCGCCCGTCTTCTCTTGCAATTCGGCCTGAATCATTTTGGCATCTTCAGGCGATAAGGAATGAGTGACGAATACGATATCCTTGTCCATCTCATCCACATGATCCAGTGCATTTTGCTTCAACTGCTCAAGTGCTTTCTCGCGTTTGCCGCGAATTTTATTGGCCGCAATCATTTTTCCATCGACAACTTTAATGACAGGACGAATGCGAAGCAAGCTGCCGATCAAGTTCTGCAGACTGTTGCAGCGTCCGCCCTTATATAGATAATCTAATGTATCTATAATGAACTCGGTTTCCATTTTGCCACGAACGTCCTCAACAAGCTCTACAGTTTCCTCCAGAGATGAACCAGATTCCAGTGCCATCGCTGCCTTGAGAACTTGAATCCCGATGCCGGTAGATAAATTTAAGGAGTCAATGACAGTTACAGTATCTTCACCAAGCATATCCCCGGCAATAATGGCATTCTGAATGGTGGAAGATAAGTGGGAAGACAACCCGATATACAGAATTTTGCGGCCTTCGTTCACAAATGGCTCAAATGCCTTTACAAAATCAGCTGGAGATGGCGAAGATGTCTTCGGCAGCTTGCCGCATGCATCTACACGCTTGTACAATTCCGGAGGGGTCATATCCACTCCATCACGATAAGCGTCGTCACCGAAAGTAACATATAAAGGGATAATGCCAATGTCATAACGTTCAAGTAGTGATTTCGGCAAATCGCATGTGCTGTCCGAAAATATTTTAATGTGATTCATTATGCTTCCTCCTGAAAGGTATGTAGCTTTTATTAGGCTATAAGGAATGTTACTCAACTAGACATTTAACCATTATACTGCAAAAGGAATGGACTTACATAATCCGAATTGAGTGAATAGGCTGAAAAAATATTCCAAATACGACGCGAGATTGCGTTCGCTTAAGACGTCACGTTATACTGAAGCAAGATAACAGCATGCTGAACTGTTTCATGATTGCGTACAGCTTGCTTGTGGAAGTACATACGGAAAGGACATGCAGACAACAAAGATGAACAAGATGAATATGGAAGCAAAGGCATTTAGACGAATTCAATGGGGTTTGTTATTTTTTATTGATTACGCGCCGAGGGGCGTTGATCTGCTGCCGGATATCGTAGGCTTTGCCTTGGTATTTAGCGGTGTAACACAATTGATATCCGTATCTGATCGCTTTCTGCATGCGAAGCGAGTATGTATCCCGCTCATCGTTCTAGCGGTGTATGAGCTGCTGCAGCCGATGCTGTTAGGCGGAGTCAGTGCGGAAGCGAGAGCATGGATTGGAGTGTTTCGCAGTATAGCAGAGACGGGGTTGAACATTACACTAGTAACCTTCATGTGCAGTGGTTTGCGGGAATATGCACTGCGCCGTGACTGGGGCTACATCGCACATATGGCCCGTAGACGATCCATCTATTTTACAGTTGCACTCGCTTGTTCATTAAGTATGCTTGGATTCGCGTTTGCATCACCGATGGTGTTCTCCGCAATGGCGGCGCCGATGTTCTTGCTATATATTATCGTTGTGTTCATGCTAATGGGATTGTTCGGTCAAGCTGCGAAGATGGTGCAGAAGTCAGGTAGCTGAGCCTAAGATCGATTGAAGGGGGAACAGCAGTGATTCGAATTCATTGTGATGCGGCAACGAGACAGGGACAGGGCAGTCGAAATGAAGACCGGATAATTGCACTTCCCGAACAGCAGCTATATGCGGTCATCGATGGTGTATCTGGATTGGAGCCGATTACAGATGAGGAAGGGCATACGGCAGGAGAGATGGCTGCCTTAAGTATTGCTCGTGGTCTGGAATCTATCACTACTGCAATAGCAGCTATGGCTTCTCCGCTTGATGTGATGCGTGCTCGACTCTTGGAAGCAAATCGGATGTTGGATGATACGATGCGCCAATACGGTATCGCTCCATACGATACAGGACGAAGGTTCGGTGCGGTTCATGCCGCTGTGTGGCTTGATGAGTATTATGCGTATTGGACGCAGACGGGTGATTGCATGATATACGCGCTATATGAATCCGGGGAGGTTCGAGCTGTAACTTATGATCGAGTTGCCCCCTTCGATGAGCGTGCCTTGTCAGCGTGGATGGAGCATGAGGAGGATTGGAGGGAGCATAGGCAGCCAGAAGAGATTCGGCAGCTGCTGAGGCAGAATCGTTCCCGTGCGAATACAGAGTTCGGTTACAGTGTCCTTAATGGAGATGAGGCCGTGCAGCATCGTCTGGAATATGGAGCTCTCCCACTCCAGGGAGTTACGCATATTCTGCTTGTATCGGATGGCATTTATCCTTGGCGTGTTGACGAGGAACAGAGCAGTATGGAGCGGTGGTTCCAATACATCATTACTACTGGGATGGAGCAATGTGCCGCCGCCTTGGAGGCGCGAGAACGAATGGATGCCTACTGTAATCAAATACCCCGATTCAAAATGTGCGACGACAAGAGCGGTATTTTGTTAACAATTGAGCGAATCTAAATATAGGCCCAAATGAGAACGGTTAGGTCGTTCCTCATTTGGGCCTTCGTACTAGAGAACCCTATTTGTGCGAAAAAAGGGATGCGAATTCCCCATATCCTTCTTGCTCCAGCTTCTCCTTCGGAATGAACCGCAGGGCTGCAGAGTTAATGCAATAACGAAGTCCAGTTGGGGTAGGGCCATCATCGAATACATGTCCCAAATGGGAGTCGGCCAGTTTGCTCCTTACTTCCACACGAACCATGCCGTGAGAAGTGTCCAGCTTATTCTCCACATGATTGGAACGAAGCGGCTTCGAGAAGCTAGGCCAGCCGCAGCCTGCATCGAACTTATCCAACGAACTAAAGAGCGGCTCACCAGATACGATATCCACATAGATTCCTTCTGCTTCATGGTTCCAGTATTCATTGGAAAAAGGGGGCTCTGTGCCATTCTGCTGGGTTACCCGATACTGGATTGGCGTCAGCTTCCCTTGAAGGGCTGTACGCTCTTCATCGGAGATTCCCCAATGGTTCACGATGAAGGCATCTCTGCCCGATGCGGAGCGATAGCGCTTGTAATGGGCTGGATTCTTCTGATGATAGTTTTGATGATGCTCTTCTGCTGGGTAGAACGTGCCAGCGGGAACGATCTCAGTAGCAATTGGTTTATCGAATCTACCGCTCTGCTCCAATTCTTGCTTGGATTGCAGTGCAAGCTGATGTTGTTCCTCATTGTGATAGAAGACAGCTGTTCGATAAGACGAACCGCGATCATGGAACTGTCCGCCTTCATCTGTAGGATCAATTTGCTGCCAGAATAGCTCGAGCAGCTTCTTATAAGGGAATAGGGCAGGGTCGAATGTAATTTGGACGGCTTCGGCATGCCCGGTTGTCTCTGAGCATACTTCTTCGTATGTAGGACTGTCAGTGTGTCCTCCTGTATAGCCAGACACAATCGAATGGATGCCAGGAAGCTCTTCGAACGGCGTGACCATACACCAGAAGCAGCCACCGGCAAAGGTTGCTTTTTCAAGTGAAGGATGATGATTGGATAGTTCTTTGCTCACGATGGGGAAGCCTCCTTATGATTAAATACGTATATCTTCATCATACCCAATTGTTATCATTCGAACAACGCCAGATCTGTAATAGAGCGAGAAAATAGAGAGAAATGATGGTTGAACAATTCGATTGCCGGTGTTATGATTAGTTCACTGAAAAAACGAATACTCCAAAGGGGAGTAGCTAGCACAGTAACCGTCGTCATTACGGGATACGCCACAACGCGCATCCTCGGCGCTACTGGCAACGTATAACGTTGTTTGCGAGACCTTTGCCACGATGGTTGCGTTGGTGAAGGTCTCTTTCTGATCGGAACGCCGTTACCACGAATGTGGTAGCGGCGTTCATGTTTTTTACAGTATTTATACATACTAACGTCAAGGGGGAACTATCAATGGAGCTATTTTCATTAGAGTTCTGGACCACGCTGCTGTCCATTGTCGTCATTGACTTGGTGTTAGCAGGAGATAACGCGATTGTTATCGGTCTAGCGGCTCGCAACCTACCGAAGCAAGATCAGAAGAAAGTCATCATCTTTGGTACGATCGGAGCAGTAATCATTCGAGCACTGGCCACTTTAGGAGTTGTATGGCTGCTCAAAATTCCGTTCTTGCTCGTGATTGGCGGAGCCGTGCTCATATGGATTGCGATCAAGCTCATGGTCGAAGAGAAAGAGCATAATGTGCAGGCGGGAGGCAGCTTTTGGGCGGCAGTTCGAACGATTATTATTGCGGATGCAGCGATGGGGCTCGATAATGTGCTAGCTGTAGCGGGTGCGGCGAATGGACATGGATTGCTAGTCGTGCTGGGACTTGCAATTTCCGTTCCTATTGTCGTGTGGGGAAGCACAATTGTACTGAAACTCATCGAGCGCTACCCGATCATTATTATCATCGGATCAGCGGTGCTCGCGTGGACCGCAGCGAAAATGTTCGTCGGTGAGTTCATGAAGTTCGATTCGCTAGCCGGTCTCTTCTCGAATCCATCCATCAAGTATGGATTTGAGATCGCACTGGTGATCGTTGTCGTGGCAGCTGGACTGTCCATTAAACGAAGCATGCAGGCCAAGAAAGCAGCGCAGGCATCACAAGTGCATAAACGTGCACAAGGGGAATAATGTGCGGTCTTCAAGATATAGCAGTAGAAAAAGCGGTACAGTTGTCGATCAACTGTACCGCTTTTGCATGAGTTCTTCCCTATACGAACTTCGGAAGCCAATCTCCGTGAGCCTCGATCAGTTCATCGCATAAGGATACGATATCATCAAGGCTAAGCTCAGCTGCCGTATGCGGATCGAGCATGGCCGCGTGGTAGATGTGTTCCTTCTTCCCTGTAATAGCCGCTTCGATCGTAAGAAGCTGAGTATTGATATTCGTGCGGTTCAACGCTGCAAGCTGTGGCGGCAGATCGCCAACATAGGTAGGCGTAACTCCGTTGCGATCAACGAAGCATGGAACCTCAACACATGCATTGCACGGCAAATTGGTGATAAGTCCCGTATTCATAACGTTACCACCTAGTTTGAATGGTGTTCCTGTTTCCATAGCATCGAAAATATATGAGGCATATTCATGGGTACGGTGGTGTTCGATATGCTGGTTATTGACGAGCTGTTCACGCATATTTTTCCAACCTTCAATTTGGTTGATGCAGCGTCGAGGGTATTCATCAAGAGGAATGTTATACTTCTCGATCAGTTCTGGATACTGTTTCTTAATGAAGTATGGATGGTATTCAGCGTTATGCTCGGAGGATTCCGTCACGTAATAGCCGAATTTGAACATAAGTTCGTAACGTACCATGTCGGTGTGCTTTGTCTTTTGTTTCTCCAAGGCAAGGCGTTTAATTTCTGGATATAAGTCCTCGCCGTTGCGAGTTACCTCGAGCAGCCACGCCATATGATTAATGCCTGCAATCTTCGCACTTACACCTTCACTGTCGATGCCAAGATCATGGAACAGCCAAGGTACGCATACTTGAACACTATGACAGAGTCCTACTGTTTTGATCCCGCCGTATGTGTTCATCACATTGGTCAACACGGCCATTGGATTTGTATAGTTCAGGAACCAAGCATCTGGGCATACTTCCTGCATATCTTTGGCGAAATCAAGCATGACAGGGATCGTTCTCAGATTGCGGAAGATACCCCCAATTCCGAGCGTATCTGCAATGGTTTGGCGAAGGCCATACTTCTTCGGAATTTCGAAGTCTGTAATTGTACATGGATCGTACCCGCCAACTTGAATCGCATTCACTACATATTTAGCGCCGCGCAGTGCCTCTTTGCGGTCTGTGTAGGCAACAACTCGGCAGGTGCTGCCAGTCGTTCCAAGCATGTTGGTCAACATGCTTTCGGAATCACGAAGACGCTCGTGGTCAATATCGAACAAGGCAAGCTCAAATCCTTGCAGTGATGGAGTGAGCATGCAGTCACCTAATACGTTTTTGGCAAATACGGTGCTTCCTGCTCCGAGAAATGTAATTTTACTCATACATCTTGTCTCCTTTCGTTCCAAGCTGCTGTCATGAAATGTAAGGGATCATCGGCATGGTGTGATGCAACTTGGAAATGATTGTTGTACAATTAATGTATCTGAATCGATTAAGGCTTGGTATGGGGAAAACGAATGTGAATATGGAGGATTGTTGTCAGTTAGGAGGGAACCGGATGGGTGAACGAGCAAATCTCGCAATTAATGAAGCACCTTCCAAGGGAGAACTGTCCGTATTGTTCTGCGGCCAATCAATCACGGAACCTCTGCACCACGTAGGTCCTAGTGTTCATGATTACGGGATCGTGCATTGTGTACAGTCTGGCAGAGGGAAATTTACGATTAGAGGGGTTGCCTATGAAGTTGGGGCAGGAGAGAGCTTCTTCATCTTCCCGGGGGAGCTTCATCATTATGTAGCTGATGAAGCAGATCCTTGGCAGTACCGCTGGATAGGATATCGCGGCAGCGGTGTCGAACAGCTGTTGGCGATAATCGGCATTGGGCCGCATGCACCAGTTGTTCAAGGCTATCGCATACATCGAGTAGAAGCGTTGTTCCGGAATGTATATAAAGCACTTCAAATAGGAGGCAGTGCTGGGGACATGGAAGCTGAGGGCTATATGCGTGTTGTTCTTGCTGAATATGCACGTACTACTGACAAAGGTTCTGATGCGAATAACGATGATAAACGCTCCGATATCGAACGTCAGGTAGAACAAGCAGCTCGCTGGCTGTCGCTGCAGTTTGATAAATCCATATCCATAGACGAACTTGCACATACGCTAGGCTATCACCGCACCTATTTATCGAAGATGTTCCGCAAACAAATGGGGGAATCGCCTATGCAGTTTTTGCTGCGCATCCGGATGGAGCGCGCCAAAACATTGCTGATGACGACAAGGTTAACAATCGAGCAAATTGCTGCGGCTGTCGGCTACGAAGATGCTCTTTATTTCTCGAAATTGTATAAAAAATGGTATTTACACTCTCCTTCCTCACATCGAACTGAGATGCAGAGTGGAAAGCCGTCAGGGTGTCTATATTTTTGAATGCGCTTTCGTGATGGGATCCATAAAAAAAGCATCCCATTCAGCAGAGGCTGTGTGGGATGCTTGTAGTTCGTTACATGAGAAAATAAAGTGCGGTAATGACTACCGCTGACAGGATAATAAACCATATCATATGCTTCAAATCCCGATTAAGAACCTGTATATCTGTTTTCAATGCTTGCTCTTTGCCGGAAGGCCCGCTCTCTTGCTTCATTTGTTTCTCCGTGTTCGTGTTCGTTGTCGTCATTGTTATTCTCCTCGTCTGTAAGTGATTGTTGAGTTGTACAGGCGAGGGGACGAGCCACGAACCTAGAAGTGAATTTGAGAGGCCTCAAGAATTGACTGCGCAGTAAAATCATATACGGCGTATCAAATCTGTAACTGGGCAGCCGGCTCCTCAAGAGGGCGATCGCGATATAGAGAATGAATAAGATGAACCATAAAGGCATGGAAAAATGCTTAATAGACTGAACCTGATGAATGCCTACTACAGAGCTTACATGCTCGGGATACGTAAATGCGGATTCATCAGGATGCATGAACATCGTTTCATTCGAAGCAAGAGGGGTAAGTGCTGTACATACGATAGCAAGCACACTAAGTACAAGCAATATATACCTTGGCATACGGGCATGTATAAGGCGCATCTTATCCCCTCCTTCCTGTCTATAATCCATGACTAGTTAAGAAGACAGTATCATAACTGGATTGGAAGAAGCAATAGGGTCTTCTGTATCCTACCGCTTAGTCATCATCTCGTTGCGACTGATGACCTGCAATGAAGTTGCTATTGTGAATTACCGAGTGTCACACGTTTTAACCCGGGCAATAGTGCAAAAGCAAATGTAACCAGTGGGGATACCCACAGGAAGAAAGCATATGGCATGTAATCCAGTACGGTAAGACCAAGAGCGCTTGTCATCATTGCACCGCTGACCCCCCAAGGAATAAGCGGATTCACTAATGTTCCGCAATCCTCCAATGTACGAGATAAGGTGAGTCGTGGAATGCCGCGCTTATCATATTCGGATTCGAACAATTGGCCCGGAATCAGAATCGACATGTATTGTTCCCCTGTAATCATGTTCACCCCGATTGAACTAAGTCCGCTTGTGACAACAAGTCCTTCCTTGGTCTTCACAGGTGCAATCAGACGATTGAACATCGTTTCAATGATGCCTGCATGCTGCAGCAATCCTCCTAGAGCGAAGGCAATCGCAATGAGCGATATTGCCCAAGTCATAGACTGAAGGCCACCTCGGTTCACGATGCGGCTTACTTCCTCCAGCTGGAATGACCCTTGGAATCCTCCCTGCATCACTTCCATCCATTGTGGAACATTTACGTCTCCTTGAATGAGCGCAGTAACTAGCAGACCCGATCCAATACCGAGCAGCATCGTAATGATGATTGGCAATCGCTTAAATGCAGCGATAAGCACGACAGCAAGCGGCAGTAAAGTTAGCGGATGAATATGAAATACACTGCGGATATCCTGCTGCATCGACAGCAATTGATCCATATTGGATTGAGCGGAAGAACCGAAAAATAAAAAGGCGATGCAGGTAATAAGAAATGCGGGTACGGTCGTCTTCGTCATATTGCGAATATGATCAGGCATACTGACACGTGCAACGGCAGAGGCGAAATTCGTCGTATCAGAGAGCGGAGACATCTTATCCCCAAAACAGGCACCAGACACGACAGCCCCTGCTACGATTGCGGGATGGACGCCCATGGAATCCGACATGCCTATCAAGGCTACGCCGAATGTTCCGACTGTCGTCACTGAGCTGCCGACGAACATCGAGACGATAACCGTAAGCAACAGAGCGCTAATCGTGAACCATTGAGGCTGAAACCAAGAGGTTCCATATACGAGTAGCGTAGGAACTGTCCCGCTCATCATCCATACTGCAATCAGGATTCCGATAAGAGATAGGAGCAAGGCAGGCATAACAGAAGCTTGAAGTCCCTTAATCAATGATCGTTCTACTAGATTCCACGATTGTCCGAACAGCAAGAGCAGACAGCCTGTGGCAACAGTTGCTGTTAGCAGTGGGATGTGCGGCTGTGCACCCCAGCCAAGTATTGTAAGCAGTAAAATGGCGATGATGACCGCAAAGATGGTAACACTCTGCACGAAGCGGAGTGGCTGCTTGACTGATTGTTCATCATTCGTATTCATAGTTATTCAACTCCTTGATGGTAACGTTTTTAGTATGTAAAGATCGGATAGATGCTTTTACGCTTACACGCTTTTATGCATAAAAGAAAAAGAAGCGTCAATGTTTCTATTCTAGTACGCTTGATTTACTAGGTCTACAGGTAAGAAAATACATTAGAGTCGGAGAAAGAGGCAAGGAACACGATTGGGGCAGCTTCGTGGTATTCACTGGACAAAAAAGACCGGCCTGTTCTGAACAGGGATGAAATCCCGTTCGAATAGGCCGTGAACGTGCTCGAGCTTATTATGGTTCTATAGCTGTCGTACAGATTGCCGCATGTGGACTTGGCAGGGCAAAATAATTCGGCGGGAGGCTTGATCCCGATCCTTGATTCGCTCAAGCAGCAGCTGCATTCCGGTCTCTCCAAATTGATATGCAGGCTGTGAAGCAACAGAAAAGAACGGATTCGCTTCTTCTACCCACCCAAAATCGTCAAAGCAAGCGATCGAGATATCATCCGGAACTCGCAGTCCGACATGATTCAGCGCCGTAAAGATAGAGAGCGCAAGCATGTTGTTGGCAGCAAAGATAGCCGTAGGGCGAGATTGCGGCTCCAATTCCGTCCAATGAGATAAATCGAGCGCATCCCGATCATGTAAATAGCCCATCTGCATGCATAGTTGTTCGTCAAATGGGATGCCGGCTTCCTGCAAGGCGGCGATATAGCCTGCTTTGCGCTCCCTGGCGGTCGATACTTCTTCAGACCCGTTCAATAGGGCAATCCGTCGATGTCCATACCGAATTAATTCACTGACCATCTGTTTGGCACCGCCACGACTATCCCCGAGTACTGCATCACAATCGATCCCTGGAACCTCACGATCAAGCAGCACGAACGGGACATTTTGTCTTGTCAGCCATTCCAGATGTTCTTTGGATTGGTCTCCACTGGGCGCAAATAGGACACCATCCACCCGCATGGACAGTATCATTTGAACATAGTCTTTTTCCTTCACTAAGCTCTCATCACTATTGCCGAACATAAGACGATATCCATGCTGCATGGCGGCATCTTCCGCTCCACGGGCCATTGTTGTGAAGAATGGGTTTGTGATATCTGTAATAAGTAGAGATAATATTTTGCTCTCTTGGGTGACGAGACAGCGAGCAACCGAATTTGGTATGTACTGCATCTCTTCCATCACTTGCTTAACTTTGGTTCGGGTCTTTTCGCTGACCCTGCCTGTATTATTAATGACGCGTGATACGGTCATTGCGGAGACGTTGGCTTGTCTCGCAATATCATAAATGGTAGCCATATGAAAATGCTCCTATTATACAAATTAAAAGAAGGCTGCATCGGGATGTGGATACTTGGAAGTATAAGGGGTAATCATTTCTAGGATTCACCTTCTGATTATATCCTACTACTTTTGTTCATTGTATGCGAAAATTCAGGTTCACATCAAGAGGAAAGCTTGGGGCAAGGCGAAACAGTGTGGAACTTTGTATACTTCAAAAGTAAAAGCGCACTAATTTTAGTGCGCTTTGAAGCAGTACAACTGCGATAGAAGAAATGATGATGAGAACATTAAGTTATACGTAAAAAAGTCCGATCGTATAAGGAAGTGGTATTGTGATCTTCAATTGCTCGGCAGAAGGCCATTCAGGAGGGAGAATGTCAGTTGCCTTCGGATCGAATAGCAGGGAGAACAATTGACTCTCAGTAAGTTCAACTGACGCTGCATCTGGATACTCAAGGCGAACATTGCCGCCTTCAAGCTCTGTGACCTGAATATGGGCAGCCAGTGCCCCTTGATCACTCCACCAGTTCTGCATATAGCGGAATAATCGCTCTATGCTCGGAACATACAACGTCCCTTGGTTTGGCTCCTCTTCCGAAGAATAGCCATGCAGACAAGTGCTGACTTCCGTATCCTGCCATGGTACGTACAGTTGGGAAGCAGTGATTTGCTTCTGTTTCATTACAAGCTGCAGCAAGTATGCAACCTCTTCAGCGGCGCCGCCATACTCATATACACGAGGTGCAGCATCCTGCTGTTTGGCAGAAGGGAACAGGATATAGATGTATGCAGTAATGTGACCGTTGCGTTCCAGTACGTATACCTTAGGCTTCATCATGACGCAGGAAGCGAATGCACCGCCATGCTCAAGTCCGTGCATATCCCATAAGCTTAAGTCAAAAGCAGCTTCTCGTTGCTGCGCAAGTTCATACCAAGCAAAACAGTCATTCTCAGTAAGAACGCGAGCTGTAACACCCGATTCTTCAGCAACATTTGCATCTGCGGTAACCGTATAAATCTGTGTTTGACCGAAGGGATAACAACGATTGCGAGTATAGAGCGATCGTCCTCCGGACACGAACATCATCACTCCGCCTGTAGAAGCAACATGATCTTGAACCTTGTGCAGCAGATCCGTACCGAATCCTTTGCCGCGAGCAGCCTCGGATGTGCATACCGAGCCGAGTGAGAATACAGGTAGTCGAGATCGTCCGATACGGACAACCGATGGAAGCAATCCCATATGTGCGAGCAGTTCCCCGTCCTCAAACGCACCAAATGAGTGAGCGGTAATAGGGGAGAACAAGTACGAAAAACTATGTGCCATCGACATCTGCTTTTCATTGCGAAACACGTCATCAGACAATCTGGCTGCAGCATCATAATCAAGTGCCTGCAGCATGCGAATCGTTGCCATATATTGCTTCCTCCTTTTAAATGGGCTATTACTCTTGGTGCTGCGCGATCCAATGCGTCAATTGCTCTCGAGTCGGCATTCCTCCCTGCGCGCCGAATACGGTCACAGACAATGCCCCTGCGGCTGTCGCGAACGGAATTGCTTCCTCCATAGAGCGGCCTTCCGCAAGCATTACGGCCAGAGCGCCGTTAAATGTGTCACCAGCTCCCGTAGTATCAACAACGTCGACCCGGTGGCTTGGACTATGGTGAAGTTGTCCCTTGGCGTCTGACCAATAGGCTCCATCAGCCCCTTTGGTTAACACGATTTTACCTGGCATCGCTTGCAGAGCAGATTGCCAATCGAAGGCGCCTGCCTGATCCGCTTGCCCGAGAAGCTCGGCAAGCTCATACTCATTCGGCGTGAGCACAGTGACTTGGCTGAGCAATTGATGATCCAGTTCCATTGCTGGCGCTGGATTAAGGATGACAGGGATTGCTGACTCAGCCGCGATCTCGATGGCAGCTCGTACCGAAGGAAGAGGAATTTCAAGCTGCAGAACGATGATGTCCGATTGGCGAATGACATCGGCGTGTTCGCGAACTCGTTCAGCTGTTACCTGTGCATTTGCACCCGGTACAACAATAATGCGATTATCTCCATCCTTCACAATAATGGAAGCGGTTCCTGAAGATACATCACGAAGTACTTCAACAGCTTCAGTATGTATGCCTTCACGATTCAAGTTATCTAACATCATTGTGCCGAATGTGTCATTACCGACACATCCGATGAAGCTGACATCAGCCCCTAGACGTGCGCAGGCTACCGCTTGGTTGGCGCCCTTCCCTCCGTACATGGTCGCGAACGATTGACCAGTTACCGTTTCACCTTGTGCTGGCACTGTGGAGGTGACCGTTACGAGATCCATGTTCAAGCTTCCGATGATTGTTATTTTTGGCTGTGTCACATTACATCTTCCTTCCTCTTGCTTGCTGTGTATGCTGCGGCATTATGCCTTACATACAATAAGACGCGAATCCTGCGTACAGGTTCGCGTCTTATGACCGAGATGTCGGCATATCTAGCATGGTTAGCGTGTTGGCGGAGCAGTTGCGCGCCCATTTGCCTTCACTGCATCCTGTACCTGTTTGCCGTCCATTTTAACATCAAACGAGATGGATTCCAAATACTTTAATTGCTTTCGATCATAAGCCTCATCTTTCTTAATTATTTGGTCTTTATAGATGAAGTAAGGGGTGAAGTGCATTGAGATATCTCCTTGATCCAGCGTTAGATTCAACAGCCCTGTATCCGCTTTGTCTCCTCGCACATAATCTGGAAATAAGAAGTTGCCGATCGAATAAGCAATTGGCTTGCCCTTATAAAATTCGAATCCCTGCAGAACATGGACATGACTGCCGATGATGGCATCTGCACCGGCATCAATGATTTCACGCGCATAGGTACGCTGCCATGGTTCTGGACGATGACTTTTCTCAACCCCCCAATGGAGATACACAAGCAAGTAATCACAGTCTTTACGTTCTCTTTTGATAACAGGGAGAACACTTGATTTATTATATGCTTCCGCAATTCCTGGCCGCTTCTCTCCGGCGAACCAGTACGTTTGAGGGATAAATCGGGAGAAGGCGAGGATCTTAATTGTTTGACCCTTAATCTTCACCGTATGCGCCCGATACGCTTCTTCTTTATTTCTTCCGCCGCCTACATAGGGGATGTCATATTGCTCCAAGTATGATAGTGTGTCGAGAAATCCCTTCTGTTTAAAATCGAGGGTGTGATTGTTAGCGATCGTAACCAGATCAAACCCGGTATTTTTAATTCCTTGCAAGGATTCCGGATCGGACTTGAAATTATACAGTTGATTCGTATCCTTCTCGGTATGGTGTGTGATAGCTGTCTCCAGATTTACAACTGCAAAATCGGCGCTGCTGACCTCGTCCTTGACGTATTCAAATGGATAATCAGGTCCTTTTTTGCGAATGGTTTCCTTGACGGACCAATCCATGAGTGCATCTCCTGCAAAGACAATTCGGATGGGATCCTGCGAAGGAGGCAACACAAATTTACTTGATTCGTCCTTTGCTGCAATGTTCTTCTTTTTTTGCTCGTGATTTGGCTCCAGTGGGGACGTAGGAGTCACACTTTTATTAGGTGGAGAAACCAAATCAGGCTGGTTCTCTACAGTGCGCATGGCCACTGTCAGCGCGAGCATGCAGCCAAGGCCGATAATTACCAGCAATCCCACCCCGGCTAATTGCTTCAGTTTGCGCGCCCTCTGCTTCTTTATGCGGGCATGCCGCTCTTTCCTGCTCTCGCGATATGAATTCAATGGAAGCCTCCTCAGCTCTGCAAGTACCCGATATTTTCGGATTGAATAAATAATGGATTGTAAGTTTTCACCATACTATTATAATGATCGTACGTACCAAAAAAGTTGCAGATTCTTTGCAAGTCCATTAAATTTTGTAATAAATGATGTCAGTCGCGTTTTCTTTTCGAATCAGCTATGGTAAAATAAATATGCTTACATTTTGTAAGTATAGAAGGAGGGATGAACGGATGCAATCAGATCAGTTGGGAATGTGTCCCCGATTCGAAGCGGCATTCTGCATTTTGGGAAAGCGTTGGAACGGGCTGCTTATTCAGGTGCTATTGAGCGGGCCGAAGCGCTTTAAGGATATTTCCGCACTCATTCCTACCATGAGCGACAAAATGTTGAGTGAACGCATGAAAGACATGGAAGCGGCAGGGATTGTAGTTCGTAATGTGTATCCAGAGACGCCTGTACGCATTGAATATACGCTTACGGACAAAGGATTGGCTCTGCAGCCAGTAATGGAAGCCATAGGGCAGTGGGCGGAGCAGTGGGTGAACGAATCAATCGGATGCTGCGATGAGACTAGCTCTACCTTACAGCATTCGGATCAAGAATAATGCGCAGTGGACAGCTCATCGGATGCTGAGCCTAACTTGACAGCAGGTTAGTGCTCGGCATTTTTGCTGTGTCCACAAGATTGCCTACTTTTTGACGTTGTAAACGTATGGACAAGCTCGTATAATTAAGCGGAATGAGCGATACTAACTTACTTTTACTTTAGGACAGGAGAATGACATGACCATTCACATCATTACGGACGGAAGTTCAGACTTGACTCCAGAGATCGTCCAGCAGTTCGGCATCCATGTAGTACCTCTATATGTACGTTTCGGACAAGAGGTGCTGACCTCTGATATGGATACCGCTCAATTCTATGGGCGTATGCGAGAGGAGGAGGATCTGCCGAAGACATCCAGTCCGTCGCCAGCTGATTTCTACCATATGTATCAATCGCTTGGCACTGATAAAGATATATTGGTCCTTTCCTTGACCTCTAGCTTAAGCAGCACTTACAATCATGCATTAATGGCAAAGACGATGTACGAGGAAGAAGGTCATCCGAACCGGATTGAAGTTATAGATACGAAGACAGCATCTGCTGGACTTGGCTTGCTTGCCGTGCGTGCGGCACAGCTGGCTGGAGCGGGGAAGACACTTGATGAGGTTGCTTATACCGTGAGCCACCAAGTGAAGCACACTCGCACGTACTTCACCTTGGATACCCTCGATAATGTCATTCGTGGCGGACGCTTGGGCAAGTTCAAGGGCACGGTCGCTTCTATGTTGAACATCAAGCTGCTCATGGAGGCAAGCGAAGAGGGTTCCATAGAGGTGATGGAGAAGATACGAGGCACACAGAAAACGCTCCGCCGACTGATTGAGAAGGTCGGGGACGCATGGAACCACGTTGACAAAGAGTGGATTGCCTTTGCACATTCCAATTGTGAAGAGCGGGCCAAGGCCTTTATGAAGGAATTGCTCGACAAATATCACTTCGATCAAGTTCTGTTCGTGAATATGGGCCCAGTCATCGGCACCTATGCAGGTGAAGGCGGGGTACTCATCACGTATCAAGAACTGCCACAGACAATGTAAATATTTCCAACGTATGAATTATTGAAGGAACACATCGATAAGCTCCCGTCTTAAGAAGCGGGAGCTTTGTTCTGTTGTGTTCATTGTATGGAGAGATTCAGCTCTACTGAATCTGCGTACATAGGCATTCAGGTGGATAGTTCGTTTCTAGATTAAAAGAAGTTTATGTTATGATGGAAACGAGAAAGCAACAAAATAGATAGAAGTACGTTCGCGAACTGGGGGTATTGTTATGTATACAATTATGATCGTGGAAGATGATGATAAGATTGCATCGATCTTGCAGTCTTCTCTTGAAAAATACAATTACAATGTAGCTCGTGCGACAAAATTCAGCCAATTAAAGGATGAAATGCTGGAAATCAATCCAGATTTAATTTTGCTTGATATCCATTTGCCGGCCTTCGATGGTTTCTATTGGTGTCGACAATTCCGCAGTGAGACGAATGTACCCATCATATTCGTCTCAGCACGTACGGGAGAAATGGATCAAGTAATGGCGATTGAAAATGGCGGCGATGACTTTATTACGAAGCCATTCCATCTCGACGTCCTTCTAGCCAAAGTAAAAGGAGTTCTGCGCCGAACCTATGGGGAATACGCAGCTAATGGTGGGGGCAATGGTGAAGAGTTGATTGTCCAAGGCTTGACATTGCACCGGGCGAAGAACACCCTTGAATGGTCAGGCAAGCGTGTGGACTTGACGAAAAATGAGGCGCTTCTCGTTGCTTGCCTTATGGAACGGATTGGCTATATCGTATCTCGCGAGACATTGCTGGAGACGTTATGGGATGATGTGGACTTCGTCGATGACAATACGCTAACCGTGAATGTTACCCGCGTTCGCAAGAAGATGGAGGAGATTGGAATTGCGAAGGCAATAGAGACAGTGCGAGGCCAAGGGTATCGCATGTCAGCTACATGGGTGAATGAATGAAGCCGGGAATGACCTTTCTCCAATATGTAAGAGACCGAACTGTAATTATCTTAACGTGCTTCTTAGCGATAGCGATTGCTTTGCTTGTTGTGTGGCTAGATCTTAGCATTGGGCAGCGATTTGCTGCGAAGGAAAGTCTCATCTATATCTTCATACTTGCTGTGTTCATTCTTATGATTGGTTTAGTCTATGATTATACGAATCAACGGCGCTGGTACAAGGAAATGTACAATGCAGAGACGAATGCAAGTGATAGTGACTTCACGCTTTGTTTGCAGCATCCAAGCACATTAGAGCAGAGACGAATGCATGCGCTTCTATCACGTCAATATCGCTCATTTATGAACGAACTGCTTACGATGCGGAAAGACCGAGAGAAGCATGTTCACTTCACGAACCAATGGGTTCATCATATGAAGACTCCGGTGTCTGTTATTCATTTGCTTACACAGCAGCCAGTATATGAGCTTGATCAGTCTCAGCTTGAGTCGCTGCTGCGGAGTGTGAGTGAAGAGGCTGATCGTCTTACGAGAGGTCTGGACATGATGCTGAGTACGGCACGACTGGACAAGTTCGAGCTGGATCTTCATGTTGGGGGATTGAATCTAAAGCAGGTCATCCGGCAGGTTGTGAATGAGAATAAAAAATCGCTGATTAAGCATAAAATTTTCCCGAAGATTCAAGCCGATGATGTGATTGTCGATAGTGATGAGAAATGGTTGAACTTCGTCTTAACACAGCTTGTAACGAATTCGATTAAATATATGAGGGACAAAGAGGGCTCCAAATCGTTGACGTTTAAGGTGGAGCGGGAAGGTGATTCGATACTCCTGCATGTTCAAGACGAAGGGATTGGTATTGCCCCTGAGGATTTGCCGCGTGTATTTGATGCATTCTTCACCGGTCAGAATGGCCGTAAGGAAGGGGATGCAACCGGTATGGGACTCTACTTAGTTAGACAAGTTTGCTCCAAGCTGGGACACACAATCAGTATTGCATCGAAGCTGAATGAAGGCACGACAGTAACGATGAAGTTCGAGACCAGAGCCATGCACCATCAGTTGCTGGAGCGATTGCACTAAGTACATGACCCGATGAACAAGCGCTTACCCTGAAGCCCTTTTCCATGAGGAAGAGGGCTATTTTTATAGGATTAGACGAATGTGACAACTTTGTAAGGTGGTAGAGGGGATTGAAAGCCAATTCGATGTTGGCACGAAGAAGGGAAAGGGTATACTGTGTGTATACATGAGGATTCTGGAGCGTAAGCAAGGAGGAAGGGGCGGACACCTATGCCTGTATTAGAAGCTAAGCAATTATCCAAAGTATATGGAACAAGAGGAAACATGACCTATACGGCTCTTCAAGATATCAATCTAACGATCGACGAAGGGGAATTTGTTGGGATTATGGGGCCATCAGGCAGTGGCAAGACGACACTGTTGAACATATTAGCTACGATAGACAAGCAAACTTCTGGAGATGTGTTTATTAACGGGACGGATCCGGCGAAGCTGAGCAATCGCAAGCTGGCCTATTTTCGTAGAAGAGAACTCGGTTATGTCTTCCAAGACTTCAACCTGCTGGATACGTTAAGTATTCGGGAGAATATTATATTGCCGCTTGCTCTCGACGGCATCTCTGCTAGAGAGATTGAGCGCAGACTGTTAGAAACGGCGAACTGGCTTGGCATCGATCATATATTGGATAAGCGTACTTATGAAGTTTCTGGTGGTCAGAAGCAGCGTACGGCGATTGCACGCGCTGTCATACATCAGCCATCTCTGCTTCTTGCGGATGAGCTGACAGGCAACTTGGATTCCAAGGCAGCGAAGGATGTTATGACTGCGCTCGAAGATTTGAATGAGCGATCGAATCGTACCATATTGATGGTGACGCATGATGCTTTTGCAGCGAGTTATTGCAAACGAATCATATTTATTAAGGACGGCAGATTGTTCTCCGAACTGCGACGTGGTGCCAATCGACAGATTTTCTTCCAACACATCTTAGATTCGCTCAGCTTGTTAGGGGGGAACTTCGATGACATTCCGACAGCTCGCTACAAGTAATATCAAGGGGAATTGGCATCGATACAGCGCTTATTTTTTGAGCAGTGTATTCGCGGTAATGGTTTTCTTCATGTATGCGGCATTTATTTATCACCCTGATGTAATGAATGGACAAGTGCCCGGTGGTCATAAAGTTCGAGAAGTGATGATGCTGTGCGAGTATTTGATCATCATCTTCTCTTTTTTCTTTACGTTATACTCGAGCTCTGCATTTTTGAAATCCAGACAACAGGAATTCGGCTTGCTCACTCTATTCGGAATGACCAAGCTGCAGTTACGAAGACTCGTATTTTATGAGAACATGATTATTTCTATCCTAGCCATTGTCTTAGGAATGGGAATCGGCGCCTTTATGACGAAGCTGTTTTTAATGCTTTATCCCACATACTGGCTGTCGATACCCCGATTACTTTTTATATTGTTCCGAAGGCAATCCTTTTAACATCGGCAGGATACATGATTTTGTTTACGTGTATTACCTTATATTCCTTGAGAAAAGTAGGGCGCAGCCAAATTGTTGAGCTCATACGGGCGCATAAAGAGCCAAAATCGCCCCCTAAATTCTCATGGGTGCTCGTCGTTCTCTCTGTAATGTCGCTAGCGCTGGGATATAGTCTGGCTTATGTTACGACGATACAGTTGTTCGCCTTAACCGCATTGCCGATATTAGGATTCACGGTGCTGGGCACCTATTTCTTCTACACGCAGTTCAGTGTAGCCATTATCCGCATACTGCAGCGAAATAAGCGCGTCTATTATCGAAGAACCAATTTGCTGAACATCTCGCAAGCAGCATTCAAGCTGAAGGACAATGCCCGTGTGCTGTTCAATGTATCCATCTTGTGCGCAGTAGTATTGACAGCAACCGCAAGCTTTTATGCGTTCGATCAGACGATGAAGCGGAAGCAGTTGAATGATATGCCGCAAAGTTACGTCATCACCTGGACGAAGGACAGACAGCAGCCGATCAAACCGGATATGATAAAGGCTTGGGGGGACAGCACAAAGAACGAGATAGAACAAGATGCTGCCTTCAGATATGTTGAAGTGTATTACATGCAAGCTGAATTGTCAGAGAATTATGGAGCAATGGTTAGTGTGTCTGATTATAATCGGATCATTGCGATGGAGGGGGGACCACCCCTATCCCTTATGAACGATGAGATGGTTCTTGTTCTTCGTGAGCCCTTGAATGTGGATGAACCAAGTGATTCGAAACTATATTTGGGATATCCAGGGCCTGTAACGATCATGATTCGAGATACGTCTACAAAGGTATCCGGGCATATTCGGGAAAAGACCACAAGAAATGTAATCAATTCAGGTATAGGCGTTTACAATGTGTTAGTCGTTAGCGATGATTTGTTTGCCCCTTTTTTCGATAAGGCGCCGGCTGACCGAGCTCGATATGGACATGCATTCAATTGGTCGGATTGGGAGTATTCCTTGGCTTTAGACAAAAAGATTCGGGAGCACGTGTCGTTTAACGAAGAGGAAGATGACAGTATCAGAATCTCAAGCAGGGTGTATGATTGGAGCAGCACGAACCAAGTGTCCTCTCTAGGGATGTTCATCGGTTTGTTTATTAGTTTGTTATTTTTTATTGCGAGCGGAAGTGTCATCTACTTCAAATTGTTCACCGAACTGCAGGATGATCAGGCATACTTCAAGGGGTTAACGCGAATTGGCTTGTCGATTGTGGAGATACGCCGTGTAGTTACGTTCCAAGTAGGGCTTATCTTCTTTGCACCATGCATGGTAGGTAGCGTTCATACGCTGTTCGCCTTGAAGACATTAAGCAACATGGTCTATTCCAATATGATGGGGTATGCATTGACAGTCGTGAGCATGTTCGTTGTGATGCAGGCGCTATTCTTTTTCGCTGCACGAAAAACCTATATGAAGAAAATCCTGGAGGAAGTAGTTGTATAAATTAGGGCCAACTCTCATATTTATGTCGATCAATTCATAATTCGATCGGATTTTGTTACGGGATTGATACGATTTCTTGCTCATCTTATTGCATAATAGACTAAGAAACCTGTATGTTTATAGGTAGAGAAGGCAAGAAAGTGAGTTGACGTAATGAAAAGACGATGGCTACGCATTCGCAACTACGCCGAACACTCCAAAGTTCTTGTTGTACTGATGTTGTTGATATGCATAATCACTGCTTGCTCCAAGACAACTGAGCAGGAGCAGCAGGCAGAAGAGCAATCTAGTCCGGCTTCGAAGGTGACTGTTACTATCGAGGGCGGTTCCTATATACCGAACTTGTCAGAACGCATTGAGATTGATTGGAAGTCAGGCATGACCGTTACCGATTCCTTGAAGCAGACAGGAATTGTGAAGATCTCGGAAGAGGATGGTGCGATCATGTCCGTCGGAGATGTTGCCCTGGATACGAAGATGGGATGGGGCATCGTGGTCAATGATGAAGAACTTAGGCAGCCTACAGCGATGGAGAAGATCGTCGGCCCAGGTGATACGGTTGTTGTGTTTGTGAAGCGAATGGATGTCAAGACGAATTCCCTGCCTACTGCAGGACTGACATTGAGTATCGACGGAGGCACTACGATCCCAGAAATGACCAATACCTATGTGGTCAGCTGGAAAAAGAATATGAATGTAAACGATTTAATTGATGAGTTTGCACAAATCTCCTTGTCAGATGACGGCAAGCAAGTGCTGCACATCGGTCAGCGGAAAATGGAAAAAACGATAGACTTTACATTAAAGGTAAATGGGAAGAAGATGACGGTGGCCGAGGGGCGGAAGCTTGTTCTGCAGCCAGATGACCAGATTGAATTCATCATCACTCCATAAAGGATGCATATCCATACAGTCCTCAATGTGAGCGCGGGACGCGCGTCTCATGTTGGGGGCTTTTTTGTGTGAATATGCATGATGTGCAGGATCCTTGACAAAGAACATCATTTATAGAATTTTCCGCTCGTTTATTCATTTTCCCCGCAAATTTCTTGTGTCCTTGTTTTTGTATTGCAGATTGAGAGCGGTTTCTGGTTAACTAGAAATAGATATTTTTGTTAGTACAATGGTTCGATTTCATCAATGAACAGACAGAGGAGGATAAGCGAGATGAGTGAAACCATTCAGCAACAGGCAGAACCACGTGAGGATGAGCAGATCGTGCAGCAAGGGGTACATAACTTCAGTGCGGAAGACGAATGGGTGAAGCCAGATCGCCCTGAGTTGCTTGAACAGCTGGAATGGTTCAAGGATCAGAAGCTGGGCTTAATGATGCATTGGGGAACCTATTCCCAGCTCGGTATCGTAGAGTCGTGGGCGCTTAGTGATGTCGATGAAGAGTGGTCGCGAGATAGTGTGGATTGGGATTATGATGCCGAAGAGCTGAAGCAGCAATACTTCGATCTAAATAAGACATTTAATCCGCTGCGCTTCCAGCCTGAATTATGGGCGGATCTTGCTGTTGAAGGCGGCTTCAAGTATTTGATTTTTACGACGAAGCATCATGATGGTTTTTGCATGTGGGACACCAAAACAACAGACTATCGGATAACAGGTGCACAGACGCCATTCCATACCCATAAGTACGCAGATGTATGTAGGCATCTTTTTGATGCTTTCCGTGACAGAGGATTGGCGATTGCAGCCTATTTCTCTAAGGCAGACTGGCATACACCTACCTATTGGGCACCAGGGATGGAGCGAAGCAACCCAACGTGGCGGGGCCCGTCCTATAATCCGCAGGAGTATCCTGAATTGTGGGAGCAGTTCGTTCAGTTTACTCATGAACAGATCATGGAGCTGTTAACAGACTACGGACGTATCGATGTATTGTGGTTGGATGCTGGTTGGGTATGCAAGGAGAGCCGTGTATCTCAGGATATCCGTCTCGGAGAAGTCGTGGAGAAAGCTAGAGAGAAGCAGCCATGGCTGCTATCTGCCGACCGTACGGTTGGAGGGCCATATGAGAATATTATTACGCCGGAACAGACGATTCCAAGTGAAGCGATGAATGTTCCATGGGAAAGCTGCATTACGATGGGAACATCCTTCTCCTTCCGTTTTGAGGACAAGTACAAGACAACCCGACAACTTGTTCATATTCTGATGGAGGTAGTCGCCAAGGGAGGAAATCTGGCTCTAAATGTTGGGCCACAGCCGGATGGTCGGATTCCTGAGGGTGCGATTGCTCGCATCAAGGAACTTGGCGCGTGGATGGGCACCTATGGGGAAGCCGTCTATGGAACGCGCATCTGCGCTCCTTACTTTACACAGCGCTGCGCCTTTACACGCAAGGACGATAAGGTATATTGCACGTATTTATATCCGTCTGAAGATACTAATGTTAACGATAACATCATTCTTCCGTGTACAGACAAGGTAACGGCAATTCATTTGGTAGGGATAGATGAGAAGCTTCAATTCCACTCTGACGAAGCAGGATTGCATGTAAAGCTGCCCGCACATGAAGTAGGGGGCAAGGCACCAATTGCACATGTGTTCCGTCTCACAGCCAATTAAGTGCATTAGAAAAAATCGGTGAGGAAAGTACAATGGGTAGGGAGTAGAATGGAATGGACATGTTCCTTATTCATATCGGGAAACCGTTAGCAGTACCCTATCTGTAGAGGTAAACAGAAGTAAGGCCCTCATGCCATGAGCTTGCATGAGGGCGTTTTGTATTAGATGCGGCAAATTTCATTCGGGCACATTTCACAATGACATACTTCCCGCAGGTGTTCTAATTCGCGAATGACAATCATACCATTCTCATATTCAATAACATCGCGTTTGCGAAGATCGCTTAGCATACGATTGACGCTCTCACGAGTAGCGCCGATCATATTCGATAGATCGGTATGTGTAATTTTTTTGTTGATCAGGAGACCGCCGTCTTCTAATTCTTCACCGTAAGTATTGGACAATCTGATGAGAGTGGAGCATAGCGCGCCTGGTTTACCATACATCATTAGATCGCGGAACTTGGTCTGAGTCAGGCGGTGATGGATCCCCATCCACTTCATGAAATCAATTGAGAAGTCGCAGTGCTGGCATATGAGAATCTCAATATCCTTCTGCTCAATAAGCAATACCTCAGCTTCTTCAAGGACTTCCGCTGTGAAAGTGTGCTTTGTACTATGGAATGGATCAACTTGGCCGACCAAATCCCCAGCTTGATACATGTACAGAATTAGCTCTTTGCCTTCATCTGTAGACTTTGTGATTTTTACACGTCCGCTCTTCAGGAGGAACAGCTTATCAGATAGATCTCCTTCCCAGAAGAGATGAGAGCTGTCAGGATAGGTACGTTCTTTACCGATATTGATTAATCGTTCTACATTCTGTTCTGAGAAACAAGAGGTATTGCAGGGCTCTCCAAATTTGTCGGTGATGTTAGTCACTCTGTTCCCCTCCAATTTACATATTTCAAATTTTAGTAATTTTGACCCAAAGAATTCCATGTGACAAGTTTCACTATATGAATACGTATTACTATCATGGATGTTCCGCACGCAGTTGTCAATTTATTTACGATTAAAATTATTTACAGTTTGGTTAAATCGAGTGATTAATATCACGCCAATCAAATAAAATCGGGGAGAAATAAAAAATAAGTAAAATCAATCAGTGTTGTGAAATTAATCACATACTAACACACGAAAGATGGATACAATGAAAGTGTGAAATGATTCACAAACAATTGTAACCAACACGAACCTCAGAAAAGGACCGTAACAGAACAGCAGACACACCGTATAGAGAAACCCTTTCTTAGGTTCATTGCAAGGTATCCATGAATGGAGGCGGAGAGAATGGCGACAAAACAAGAAACGAAACCAACTGTAGAGAAAAAAACGGAGCAAGTCGATGTTACGAAGCACATTCAGCAACTGATTGACCGCGCTAATAAGGCGCAGGAAGCATTTATGGACATGAACCAAGAGCAGATCGACAAGGTCGTACAGCAAATGGCACTCGCTGGCTTGGATAAGCATATGATGCTTGCCAAGATGGCTGTTGAAGAAACGGGTCGCGGTGTGTATGAAGATAAAATTACGAAAAACATTTTCGCAACTGAATATATCCACAACTATATCAAGTATGACAAAACGGTAGGTGTCATCGAGGACAATCCGCAGGGTGCTTATATGAAGATTGCGGAACCGGTTGGAATTGTCATGGGGATTACGCCGGTAACGAACCCAACTTCAACAACCATGTTCAAGGCGCTCATCGCGATAAAGACACGCAACCCGATTATTTTCGGCTTCCATCCATCCGCTCAGAAATGCAGTGCGGAAGCAGCTCGAATCCTGCATGAGGCAGCGGTGAAATATGGTGCTCCTGAGCATTGTATCCAATGGATTGAGTATCCGTCGATGGATGCGACTAACGGCTTGATGAACCACCCTGATGTGGCGCTAATCCTGGCGACAGGCGGTGCTGGTATGGTTCGCTCCGCTTATAGCTGCGGCAAGCCTGCCTTAGGCGTTGGCCCAGGCAACGTGCCGTGCTTCATCGAGAAGACGGCTGATCTGAATCAAGCGGTAACGGATTTGATTCTGTCCAAGACGTTCGATAATGGCATGATCTGCGCATCCGAGCAAGCTGTCATCATTGAAGAGCCGATTTACGCGCAAACGAAGAAAATGATGACCGCTCAGGGCTGCTACTTCTTGAACAAGGAAGAGACCGGCAAGCTCCAAGCGATGGCAATGAAGACAGACACCTGTGCGGTGAATCCGAACATCGTGGGCCAATCTGCGAAGAAGATTGCTGAGATGGCCGGACTTCAAGTACCAGATACAACGAAGATACTTGTAGCTGAGCTGGATGGTGTGGGGCCGAAGTTCCCACTGTCTGCAGAGAAGCTGAGCCCCGTGCTTGCTTGCTACAAGGTGAAGACCGCAGAAGAAGGCGTTGACCGCGCGGCTGAAATTGTGGCATTTGGCGGTATGGGTCACTCTTCGGTCATCCACTCGAATGATGACGAGGTAATTCGTAAGTTCGCCGACCGTCTGCAAACGGGCCGCATTCTGGTCAACTCTCCTTCTACTCATGGCGCGATTGGAGACTTGTACAACACCAATATTCCTTCGTTGACACTTGGCTGCGGATCGTATGGCCGCAACTCAACTTCTTCGAACGTAACAGCGGTCAATTTGCTGAATATTAAACGGGTGGCGAAGCGTACAGTGAATATGCAATGGTTCAAGGTGCCAAATAAGATTTACTTCGAGAAGGGTGCAACGCAATACTTGGCGAAGATGCCGGATATTAGCCGTGTCATGATTGTTACCGACCCAATGATGGTGAAGCTGGGCTACGTGGAGAAGCTGGAATACTATTTGCGTCAACGCCGCAACCCAGTCGTCATTGAAGTGTTCTCGGATGTCGAGCCAGATCCTTCGACGAAGACAGTGGAACGCGGTACAGAAATGATGCTCAGCTTCGAGCCAGACTGCATTATCGCCTTGGGCGGCGGCTCGCCGATGGATGCAGCGAAGGGCATGTGGCTGTTCTACGAACATCCAGATGCTGAATTCGATAACCTGAAGCAGAAGTTCTTAGACATCCGCAAGCGTACATTCAAATATCCACGTCTTGGCCAGAAGGCGAAGTTCGTCGCAATTCCAACGACTTCGGGTACTGGTTCGGAAGTAACCTCGTTCGCGGTTATTACGGATAAGGAAAAAGGTAACACGAAATATCCGCTTGCTGATTATGAGCTGACGCCGGACGTAGCGATTATTGACCCAGAGTTCGTGTACAGCTTGCCGAAGACGGCAGTTGCTGATACGGGAATGGACGTTTTGACGCACGCGATTGAAGCGTATGTATCGGTGATGGCAAGCGACTATACTGATGGTCTGGCAATAAAGGCCATTCAGCTCGTGTTCGAGAACTTGGTGAAATCTCATCATGAAGCATGTCCGAAAGCGCGCGAGAAAATGCACAACGCATCGACACTTGCTGGTATGGCATTCGCGAATGCGTTCCTAGGCATCAACCACAGCTTGGCGCATAAATGGGGAGCGCAATACCATACTGCACATGGTCGCACGAATGCGATTCTCATGCCGCATGTCATTCGTTACAACGCGAAAAAGCCTACGAAGTACGCTTCGTTCCCGAAATATGACCACTTCGTAGCTGATGAGCGCTACGCGGAAATTGCACGCATCCTCGGTCTTCCATGCCGCACAACGGAAGAGGGTGTGAACAGCCTTATCAACGCAATTCGGGAATTGAACCGCGAACTGGGTATTCCAGAATCGTTCCAAGCAATTGGCTTCGATGCCAAGGACTTCGAATCCAATGTTGATTACTTGGCAGACCGCGCCTTTGAAGACCAATGTACAACAGCGAATCCGAAGCTTCCACTCGTAACAGAGTTGGCTGATGTATATCGGAACGCATTCTATGGACGATTTGAATAAGTAAGAATGATACGATAGCAGGGCAGTGGGCAGCGGGGGAGATCTTCCCCGCTGTCTTTGTTGTTTATCAACTACTGAACTCATTGCTTATAAAGCGGTAAACGAGTGCTAATCAAGTGCTAAGCACCTGCAAAAAGCAGGGCAGCAGTGGAGATTACAACATTTTGAATTATATTATGTGAAAAAAATCATTTGCCTAGCTTATATTGTGATAAATATCACATAATTGAAAGTGTGAAAAGAGGTACAATGAAGGCGTAGCAAGGGAGGAACGAAAAAGGTTCAGAATTCGCCTCTAAAAAACTTGCTGCATAGCCTCACTCGGCATTACGAAAAGGCAGCTATCGAACGAATGCGAAAGATAAGATAACCGCCTTGCAGCCTTTTTCGTGAAAATCATCACAAGCAATGTGAAATGGGAACGAGAACATCTTGCTGGGTGTGTGCTTTCAATTCGATTACAACACATACAGAAAAACAAACATGTATGGAGGGATTACGATGTCGGTGATGGAAAAGAACATGACAGAAACAAATGAAATGAATCCTTGGCGTGGATTCAAAGCAGGCAAATGGCAAACTCACGTGGATGTCCCGAACTTCTTGGACGGACACATCAAGCCTTACTTGGGCGATGAAGCATTCTTGGCAGGCCCAACGCAAAACACGAAGGATCTGTGGGATATCGTGAGCCAGCTCTCCAAAGAAGAACGTGAACGCGGTGGTGTATGGGATGTTGATGTTAACACGCCTTCAACGATCGTATCGCACAAACCGGGATACTTAGATAAAGAAAAAGAAAAAGTAGTAGGTGTACAAACGGATGCTCCGTTCCGCCGCTCGATTCAACCATTTGGCGGTATTAAGATGATGATCGATGCTTGTAAAGCATACGGCTTCGAAATGCCGGAAGATGTTATCAAAATTTTCACAGACATTCGCAAAACACACAACCAAGGCGTATTCGATGCTTATACATCCGACATGCGCATGGCGCGTAAAGCTGGTATTATCACAGGCTTGCCAGATGCTTACGGCCGCGGCCGCATCATCGGTGACTACCGCCGTGTAGCGCTGTACGGTATAGACTTCTTGATTAAACAAAAGAAAAACGATCTGAAGAATCTTGAGCTGGATGCAATGGATGAAGTTACTATCCGTGACCGTGAAGAAATTTCAGAACAAATTCGCGCACTCGCTGAATTGAAAGAAATGGCTGCAATGCACGGTATGGACATTTCGAAACCAGCTGTCAACGCACAAGAGGCGTTCCAATGGGTATACTTCGGTTACTTGGCAGCCATCAAAGAACAGAACGGTGCAGCAATGTCCCTTGGTCGTGTATCCTCGTTCCTCGATGTGTATGTGGAACGCGATATTCAAGAAGGTACTTTGACAGAGCAAGAAGCTCAAGAATTGGTTGACCATTTCATTATGAAATTGCGTATCGTTAAATTCTTGCGCACACCTGCTTACAACGACCTGTTCAGCGGTGACCCAACTTGGGTAACAGAATCGATCGGTGGTATGGCTTCTGACGGTACAACACGTGTAACGAAGAACAGCTTCCGTTTCTTGCATTCCTTGTACAACTTGGGACCTGCTCCAGAGCCTAACTTGACTGTATTGTGGTCGACAAAGCTTCCTGAAGCGTTCAAGAAGTATTGTGCGAAAGTATCGATTGAAACAAGCTCCATTCAATATGAAAATGACGACCTGATGCGTCCAATCTACGGCGACGACTACGGTATCGCATGTTGTGTATCTGCAATGCGCATCGGTAAGCAAATGCAGTTCTTCGGCGCTCGCGCCAACTTGGCGAAATGCTTGTTGTACGCCATCAACGGCGGTAAAGATGAGAAGCTTGGCTTGCAAGTAGGTCCAGAGCTTCCTCCAATCACTAGCGATGTATTGAACTACGACGAGGTTGTGAAACGCTTCAAGCAGATGATGGAATGGCTCGCGAAGTTGTACATGAACACACTGAACGTGATTCACTTCATGCACGATAAATATTGCTATGAGCGCATTGAGATGGCGCTGCATGATAAAGAAATCTTGCGCACAATGGCTTGCGGTATTGCCGGCTTGTCGGTAGCAGCTGACTCCTTGAGTGCAATCAAATATGCTAAGGTAACACCGATTCGCAACGAAGAAGGCATCGCCGTTGACTTCCAAATCGAAGGTGAATATCCTTGCTACGGTAACAACGATGATCGCGTAGACAGCATCGCTGTTGAACTGGTTGAATCGTTCATGAACATGATTCGCAAGCATAAAGCTTATCGTAATGCATTGCCAACACAATCGGTACTGACGATTACGTCGAACGTTGTGTACGGTAAGAAGACAGGTACAACTCCTGACGGACGTAAAGCTGGCGAACCGTTCGCTCCAGGCGCGAACCCAATGCATGGCCGTGATAAGAAGGGTGCGCTCGCATCGCTTAGCTCGGTAGCGAAGCTTCCATATGAGCACAGCTTGGATGGAATCTCGAACACATTCTCTATCGTACCTAAGGCGCTTGGTAAAGAACTTGATGTTCGCAAATCCAACCTCGTATCGATGATGGATGGATACTTCGGCAGCAATGCACACCATCTGAACGTTAACGTGTTCGACCGTGAACAGCTGATGGACGCGATGGAACATCCAGAGAACTACCCGCAATTGACAATTCGCGTTTCGGGTTATGCAGTTAACTTCATCAAACTGACTCGCGAGCAGCAATTGGATGTAATCAACCGCACATTCCATGGTTCGATGTAAGAACCTTCTGAACGGTTGAAATTGAAGTAAGTTGAGCAATGTAAAGGATATACTCGATATTTGATAAGTAAAGGGGCGCAACTACACCACATGCCTAGTACCTCTCGGTCAATGGCTGGGAGGGAGCGCCCCTCTTGTCATGTAAGCAGGTTGTAATGGGCTGGAGAGGAAAGTGATAGAGATGATCGGACGTATTCACTCGTTAGAAACATTCGGTACCGTTGATGGACCTGGCATACGATTTATTTTATTCATGCAGGGGTGCGCGCTCAAATGCCAATATTGCCATAACCGCGATACATGGAGCTTAGGTGACGGCAAAGAAATGACACTTGAGGAAGTACTTGCTGAAATTGAACCATACTTGCCTTATTACCGCAGCTCTGGAGGCGGTTTGACCGTATCGGGCGGGGAGCCAACGCTGCAGGCTGCATTCGTTAGAGAGCTATTCCGTGAAGTGAAGCAGCGCTGGGATCTGCATACAACCCTGGATTCGAACGGTTTCAACGAAGTAGCGAAGCTCGAAGAATTGATGAATGTTACGGATCTAGTACTGCTGGATATTAAGCATATTAACAATGAGAAGCATATTGCACTTACAGGTGTGCCGAATGCACGTACGCTGGATACGGCGCGTTGGTTATCTGAGCATGGCAAGAAAATGTGGATTCGACACGTATTCGTACCGACGATTAACGACAATGAAGAGGACTTGCTTGAACTGGGTCGTTTTATCGGTACACTGCAAGGTGTTGAGAAATTCGAAATCCTGCCGTACCATCAAATGGGCGTATACAAGTGGGAACAGCTAGGTGAGAAGTATCCGCTTGAAGGGATTCCTTCCCCGACTGCAGAAGAGGTGGAGCGTGCTTATGCGCTTATTGAGAAGGGCCGCGGGCAGACGAGCGTATAGTGTATTTCATATCTATTTATATAGGAAGAGAGATGACTTGCCTAGCAGGGAAGAGGTCATCTCTTTTTTTGTTGCAATTGTTGAAAGAGTGTTCACTTAGAACGTGCATTCAATAGTATTGTGTGTAAAATGATCGAAAAGAACTATTTCTATAATGGAAGGAAAAAACTATAATGCGCTGTAAGGATAAAAAAAAGGAAATTTCCCTAATCTATAATGGAAGCGCTATCATATAAAATATTTTATCGCCAAACATATATGCTGTTGAAATGCATTCTATTGTCCTCATGACTAGTAGGTGAAGAGATGCTGTTAGCTACTGGTTCAACATAGAAAGGGCAACAGGCATCATGAGGGATCAACTTTCTTGGATGAATTTATGAATAGAGGAGGTATGATTGCAGCTTAATCATTAGATGATTCAGGGCCGTATTCTTCGAAAATGAACGAGTATAGGGGGATATTGATTATGAAGAAAAAGATGACAGCACTTGTCCTTAGCATGATGCTGGTATTGTTGTCAATCATTCCGAACATGCCGAATGCCCAAGCGGCACCACAGCTCCGCAATCTTGCACCGAGTTCTACCTACACATGGTCGGAAGCGCCGGAATCGAATTATCCAGATCCGGGCAATAAACTGACTAATGGCGTTAAGGGCGCTGCGAATGTGACGGATCCAGCGTGGGTCGGGCACATTAAGAAGAAGGCGCGGGAAGTCACGTTTGACTTTGGTCAACGGAAATCGATTGCAAGTGTTAGGGCGCACTTCCTTCAAGATTGGCCGGCTTCAGCGATTTTGTTTCCATTGAGCGTATCTATATATGTGTCAGATGATAGTGTGAATTGGGGAATTGTCGGACACAAAGCAACGGAACGTGGCTGGATGAATGGCCCTCCGATTGATCAAACCTATGTATGGGATGGCAGCAAAGATGGGGTTGCAGGCGGAGGACAAGGTGCTACGATGGCCTATGCACGCTACGTGAAGGTTGTGTTCTCGATGCATCCACGGGCATGGACATTTATAGATGAGATTGAAATTATGGGAACAGACGGCAAGGCTGACGGGGCAGTTGTTGTGAATATGAAGCCGTTCGAATTCCAGTACCCAGGCGTCGACACTGCTGGAATCCGTAATTTATCACTTGTCTACAATGGGTATTATCCTGACGTTCCTGCGTGGACAAAAGACAGCCTGATTCCGGAAATTGGTTACGTGAATCAAGCCGGACAAGTTCAGGATTGGTTCTTTGATGGTGTGTTGATGCTGGGTCTCCAATCTCCGGCGGGTCGTGATTTCGGGAAGGATTCACTCCTGACGGATTGGCAATGGTACCTGGATAAAACATTTGGCGCTCAAGGCGACTTGAAGCAGCTGAATGAAGCTACGAAGGAAGTAGGAATCCAACTCGGACAGCCGAACCACAAAACAAAGGTTGTCATGATGCTCCCAAATTCTGGAGAGAACACGACGAATTTCGGTGATATTGACGGTGACGGCATTACGGAGAACTTTAGTGAAGCCAGCGTAGGCATAGAGAAAGCCTTGGCGACACGCCAGAAGGCAGTCAGATGGTGGTTGCAAGAGGTACAAAACCGCTGGAATGCGAACAACTACTCCAACCTTGAGCTGGTTGGCATGTACTGGGTGGATGAAGAAGTTAGCTGGTCCAAGTCAGCCCCAGACTTCCTGCGGATGATGAACTCGGATGTTCATGCAAGAGGGCTGAAATCGTTCTGGATCCCTCATTCCTTGACCTATAAGAGTTTTATATGGAAGGACGCAGGCTTCGATGCAGCGACGTACCAGCCGAACTACTTTTTTGAAGATTTATCAATTGATCGTCTTGTAGATGGGATTCAAACGGCCAAACGATATGGCATGGGTGTGGAAGTCGAGTTCGACAATCGTATGCTAACGGATAATACGTTCCGGAGCCGATTCAATGAATATATGAACGCAGGCTATCAATATGGATTCGCAGGGAAAGGCTTTACTGCGTATTATAAAGGAAGCGGGCCGGTTCTGCGCGATGCAGCGAGCAGCACGAATCCGATTATACGTGAACTGTATGATAGGCTGTACAATTTCACAAGAGGGAATTAAATAGAGGATGCAAATGAAATAGCTCATATTCATTCACCTGCTCTACAAAAAATTGTATTGCGTGAGCTGAATTGGGAAGTTACTAGACAAGCAAATATGCTAGGTGTTTCATAAATTGGCGGTCAAATCCTCAAACCGAGGTTTTGATCGCTGTTTTATTTTATCCCTCAATCGTTAGAGGATTTTATCCCCCAATAGTAAAAATGTCGTCCTTACAGGAAGGACATTGTCGAATTATAATAAAAGCGTACCAAACAACAAGAAGATACTGGCAGACAAAAACATACGGGAGGGTCCTTACATGAAAAAAGGATTGGTAATGATTCTGACGCTTCTGTTCATCGCAACGACAGCGCTTACAGGATGCGGATCAAAGTCAGAGAGTGGTTCTGAGAAGCCAGCGAACCAAGCTGGTGAAGATAAAAAGGTTGAACCATTTGAGCTTACTCTTCGTCATACGCAGCTGGGTGATTCAAAGAAAAATCGCTTCGCTATCTTGCAAGATGTTGTAAAGAAGACAGAATCCGAAGTTCCAGGTCTAACAATTAAGCTTGACGGTGTTGACTCTGAGGTTAACCGCAAAGAGAAGCTTCGTGCAGAAATGGGAAGCGGATCTCCTCCAGATATCTTTGATGCCTTCGGTAACCCAGACGTGAAATTGTACGCGGAGAATGGACTTATACTTGATGTAGCTCCGATTCTGGATGAGCTTGGATTGAAGGACAAGTTCCAATCTCTTGCACAATGGACAGTAGAAGACAAGATCTACGGTTTACCAATCGGTGCTTCAATTGAAGGTTACTTCTATAACAAAGACTATTTCGCTGAAAAAGGAATTCAAATTCCTAAAACATTGGCTGAGCTTGAAGCAATCGCTGAAAAAGTAAAGGCTGACGGCAAAATTCCATTCGCAATTGGCTCCAAGGATGCTTGGGTGCCATTGATGACAACAAACACGTTGTGGTCCTACTACGGCGGTGCGGATATTACTTCCGGATTTGCGAAAGGAACAACGAAGTGGAACGATCCAAAAATGGTAGAAGCATTTGCGAAACACCAAGATTGGATCAAGAAAGGCTACTTCAAAAAAGGCGAGCTTGGTCTCGACTATGCAACACAACGCACACAGTTGGTTAATGGCGAAGCCATTATGATGTTCGACGGATCTTGGGCATCTTCCGTATTCGCTGATGCAACACAATCCGGTAAATTGCATAACAAGGCTGGCTTCTTTATGATGCCTCCGGCTAAAGAAGGCGACGGATACAGCGTAATGTTCGATTCGAACAATGGTTATGCATTCTCTTCCAAGATTGCTGAAGATCCACGCAAGATGGAAGCGGTGAAAGCGTTCATCAAGAACCTTTACAATGAAGACATGCAATTGCGCGGCTTGAAGGAAGATGGCGTTATCCCTACATTGAAGATTGACCAGGCGAAGCTGGATACAGCTGCCGAAGGCAATGATTTGCTTAAAGCGATTATGGCTCAAATGAAAGACGTGAAATTCACATGGCCTGCATTTGACGCACTCGTTCAAGCGGATGTGAATACTGCACTCGGTCAACAGCTCCAAAAAATGATTAGCGGCGAAGCTGAACCGCAAGCGGCTCTGGATGCCGTGCAAAAAGTACAAGAAGAAGCGAACGCAGCATCGAAATAAGATAAATAAAAAGCAAGCTTGACCACAATGAGCACCACCTGTCCGTATCGGGGGGTGGTGCTCATTTATCATCCTGAGCAGCAGTCAACCAGTATGATTACGATGTGGGACGGACGGAGGGAAATCATATGAACAAAGCATTAAGAAACCCCTTAACATATGTGTTATTTTTGCTTCCTACGCTCGTTTTGTTCATCGCATTCTTTATATACCCGGTAATCAATGCGATTTACTACAGCTTTACGAGTTGGAACGGAATATCGAAGGACGTTACATTTATTGGCTTTGACAACTATCTCAATGTGATGAGTAAGCCAGACTTTTGGGAATCGGTGAAGAACAATGGATACTTTATTTTGTTCTCTTTGTTAGTCCAAGTCCCGTTAATCATTTTCTTCTCACTGCTCATCTCCAATGTCAAGCGTTTGAAAGGATTGTACAAGACAGCAGTATTCATGCCGTCTGTTATGTCCACGGCCGTCATCGGTATTTTGTGGGGCTTCATTTACGATCCGGACACAGGGCTTCTTAACAAGCTGTTAGGTTTGTTCGGTATCGATCCGCTTATGTGGCTGGCAGACAAGAAAACGGCAATGATTTCGATCTTGATTACGAACGCTTGGCAGTGGACCGGTTTCTACATTGTTATGGTGTTGGCTGCAATTCTAGCGATTCCGAAAGATCTTGACGAAGCAGCGATGATTGATGGCGCAACTGGCGTTCAACGTGCGATGCGCATTACGATTCCGCTTATTATGCCGATCATCTCCGTGGTTATTATGCTATCGATCGCAGGTGCAATGAAGGCGGCAGATATCGTCATCGTTATGACCAAGGGCGGCCCGGCAGGGGCAACCGATGTTATGGCAACATATATGATCAAGCATTCGATTACAAGCTTCAAATATGGCTATGGGAACAGCATCGCAGTCCTTATCTTCGTGTTCACGCTCATCGTTACTGTGCTTTACCAAGTACTTATTGCGCGTAGAACGGAAAGGATTGAATACTAATGATGAAACAGCTGAAAAAGGGCACCCCTCATATTTTCCTACTGTTGTATTTGGCGGTTATTCTATTCCCATTCCTGTTTGTCTTGTTCTCATCGGTAAAGACAGACAACGGAGCCATTGCAGCGAATCCATTCGGTTTGCCGACAGAATTTGCTTGGGATAACTATGTGAAAGCTTGGGTCAATGCCAAAATTAGCACTTATTTCGTAAATAGCTTGTACATTTCACTTGCAGCATCCGTGTCAACGATTCTCATCGCGTCTCTTGCATCCTTTGCGATTACACGTATGCGCTATAAGCAGATGAGTGCAGCAGTGTTCCAGTTTATTTTGCTAGGCTTGCTCATTCCGGGCAATGCATTGCTGCTTCCGATTTACGGCATCTTGAAGAACTTGAACATGCTCGATAAGCACTGGGCCCTATATGTTCCTTACACGGCAGGGGCAATACCATTTACGATTATTATCTTGGCGGCATTTATGCGAAGTCTCCCGTCTGAGATTGAGGAAGCAGCTGTAATTGACGGCTTGAAGGCACCAGGCATTTTCTTCAAAGTCATCTTGCCGTTGACGGTTCCAGCGCTCGTGACTGTATTCATTGTCAACTTCCTCGGCAACTGGAATGAATTCTTGCTCGCAAACTTCTTTATCTCAACAGACAACTTGCGTACACTTCCGGTCGGTATGGTCGGCTTCCGTGATACGTATAACACGAACTACGCGCAGATGGCGGCTGGTATCGTATACAGTGTCGTACCTGTTATGGTCATCTACGCAATCCTGCAAGAGAAAATTATTGAAGGTCTCACAGCAGGCGGGGTTAAGGGCTAATCTTTTCATAGTTTCTGCATGAAATGTAAGCTCTTACGTGTTAATATATTCATAGATGACTAGAGAGAGAGTAAAGGGGTAATGTGCACAATGAATTTACGATTTAAGATGTTTAGTGGATTTATTTTGCTTATCATTATCCCTTTGCTTTTACTTGGAACGATTACATTTGTGATTACATTTAATTTGCTAGAGAAGAAATATAGTGAGCAAGCGCAATTCTCGATGCGGGCCATGAGCCACAGCATCGGCTACATATTCGATGAAATCAATAAAGTATCCGACACAGGCATTGCGAATAACGTCTTCCAGAAGGCGTTGGTATCGCCTAATCCTTACGAACACGATATGGTAAGCTCAAGCGTCGTCAGATATGACGATAATGGAAAGCTTTACTTCGTGGATGAACAGGGGCGGCCAGTCGGAAAGCAAGTTGATGATACGCTAAAAGGCACGGACTATATCCGGATGAACGAACGCCAGCAGAATTTCCGCAAGCTGCTGTTCAACCATCCTGCGATTAGTTATGCCTTTTTGTACAATTTCAGCCCATATGCACAAAGAGAAGGGATTATCCCAATCTTCTCCAAAGACAACTTCAAGGAAATGCCTTTTGATGAATTCAAAAAGCATCCTGTGTTTAAGAAAGTCATGGACTTGAACGGGGTTCCGTTATGGGTCGGGCCAAATGAATTTCCAGAACTGACTGGCTCTGAGCAGGTCTTTACCCAGATTCGAGTTGTAAAGGATCTATCGACGATGAGGCCAATTGGAATATCGATCATCCAGATTAAGAACTGGGATCTCGACACGTTCTTTAACAAGTTTTATACGGCTGATCAGATGGAGAATACGAAGTTCTTTATCGTCAATCGCGATGGGCAGATTCTATACGACAACTCGAAGCAGCTTGCTGGCCATATGATCGCTGATTATGCTTCGAAGCCGATCAAGTTCGAAAATACTTATGTAAGCTACAAGGACAAATTTGGGGAACGCGAAAGTGTGATCACGTACCACCCCATGAGTGATTACGGCTGGTATTTGATCTCCGTGCGCGACTGGAGCTCTCTCTCGAAGGAGATGGTCGTATTTCTGAAATGGGTATCTACCATCCTATTCCTCTGCATCCTTGGAGCGCTGCTGTTCAACCTGTTGTTTACGAACCGAATAACGCGCAACATTACGCGCATCGTTCGATTTATGCGCAGGGTTGAGCATGGTGATCTGAACGCCCGTGTTGATGAAGAGGGCAGAGATGAGCTACGTATGCTCTCGCATGGATTCAATAGTCTCATGGATCGGGTGTCTGGACTTATTGATCAAGTGAAGAATGAGCAGCAGCAGAAGAATAAGGCGGAAATGAGAGTGCTGGAAGCTCAAATTAAACCGCACTTTTTATTTAATACACTTGAATCGATTAATGTGCTGGCAATTCAAAATGAAGGGCGCAAGGTTAGCCAGATGGTTTATCGCCTAGGCAATATTTTACGCATTAGCATTCAGGATAAAGAGGAAATTACGCTTCGCGAAGAACTTGAATATTTGAAGAGCTATCTTGAAATTCAAAAGTTCCGATTCGAAGAGCTGTTCAACTTCGAAATTGACGTACCGGAACACATCATGCACTGCAAGGTGATGAAGCTGACTCTGCAGCCGCTTGTCGAGAACTCAATCCAACACGGATTTGATGGAATTGAGCACACAGGATGGATTCGCATTACCGCATTTGAGGATGAAGATCGCATTCTCATTCGGGTAGAGGATAATGGGATGGGCATGTCGAATGAACAATTAAGAAAGTTCCAATATATGCTCTCCGATGAGCAAAAATCGGTTCTGCCGCAGGAAGAAGAGTCGTACAATACGGAACGTAGGGGACTCGGAGTCCGCAGTGTAGCAGATCGCTTGCGCATTCGATATGGTCCTGGTTATGGATTGTTCATCTGTTCCGCTTCACAGATGGGAACGATGATTCAGTGTGTGATACCGAAATACGAACAGGGTGATACGTTATGAGTGTGAAGGCTTTGCTCATTGATGATGAGGTACCGATTTTGAACAACTTGAAGCTGGTCATCCCGTGGGATGAGCTGAATGTTGAATTGGTAGGCACAGCTCGCAATGGTGTGGAAGGGCTGGAAATGGTGCGGCAGCACGAGCCAGACATTATTTTGTGTGATATTCGTATGCCCGTTATGGACGGTATGGACTTTCTGCGAGAAATTCGTAAAATGGGTTGTGAGGCCGAGGTTATGATGCTGACGGGCTATCAGGAATTCGAGTATGCTCGCATCGCAATGCAGCATGGTGTTCGTGATTATGTACTGAAGCCGATTAACTATGATGAGCTGGAATTGACCGTGAAGAAGCTTGCTGATCTTGTACGCACCCGTCAACTGGAGAAGAAGCTGTCGGAAAGGCGCTGGGGGCGCATGATTAGTCTCGCTTATGAGAAGATGATGTTCGATGTTCTTATGGGATTCTCCACTGGCGCACTTGCGGCCTTCATGGTCGATGAAGAGCAGCCGATTGACAAGCTGGCTTACTCGCTGCTGCTCGTTGACTTGGATGGCTATGCGCAGCAAAGCGCCTCTTGGAGTGACAATGAGCGCAAGCTGTGGAATTTCGCAGTTCGCAACGTGCTGCAGGATGCTATAGTGGATGATTGGAATAAATATGCCGTATTGCAAATGCGTGAAGGGGAGTGGTGCGTACTTCTTCAATGCTATCGTGACCAGCATGAGGTTACTTCGGTCGATATGGCACGCTGGGCACAGGAAATTCAGCAGGCGGTTCGAGGCCATGTGAAGATGACCGTAAGCCTTGCATGGGATAATGGTCCGATCCCTCTCATGAGCTTGGCACATACGTACAAACGCCTGCAGCGTACTCTTATTTTGCATACCGATGATGAACAGCTCGTATCTGTCGATGAAGGCTCAGTAGCAAGACAGGCGGCCTCTGTCTCACAGTGGCAGTTAGTCGAAGATATCGTGGCGGGGATGAAGCAGAATGATCGCTCTAAGGTCGATGACGGAATGCATGCCTTGCAATCCAGCCTGATGTATATGTCTGAGCAGTCCATTGTACGCGCGGAGACGTTCCTTCATTATGTCATCATTCACTTAATTCGTGAGATGAGAGAGTGGGAACTAGTTACACCACAAGAAGAAGAAGCGGTGTGGAATAAGCTTCAGCATATGATGGGCGTCAAGGACTTAATGTGTGCGATTATGGAGTTAGTCGATCATACGAAGGAACACGCGATGAACAAGAAGTCGAGCGAGCTCCTGATGATATCAGCCAAAGACTATATTCACCGCAATTTAGGCTCAGATATCGGCGTCGAAGAAATGGCTGATTACTTAGGAATCAGCTGCAGTTATTTCAGTTTGTTGTTTAAGAATCATTTCGGGGAAACGTTTGTTGAATACGTGACGCGTCAGCGAATGGAGCTGGCGATGTCATTGCTCCGCACAACAGATAAGAGCATTACACAGATTGGTGCACTTGTTGGATATTCAGAAAGACGGTACTTCTCCAAGGTGTTCCAGAAGTACACAGGCAAGAAGCCGACGGAATATCGCGAGGATGCCGTTCAGACGGAAAAATGATAACGCTTAAATGAATCACATCAAGAATTCACGATATGAAGAGGATGGGATGAGTGAGATGAGTAAACTTCAACTGACGCTTGAGCAAAAAATTGGTCAAATGGTGATGTGTGGATTCGCAACGACAGAGGTAAACGATAATATCCGTTCCTTGATTAAGGAGCACCACGTTGGAGGCATTATTTATTTCAAGCGCAACGTAGTTAGCAAAGAGCAAGTAAGTGCGTTATCTCATCATTTGCAAGAGATTTCCGGTGAACAGACGAATATTCCGCTCTTCATTAGTATTGACCAAGAAGGCGGAATGGTAGCACGGATCGATTGGGAGGATATTACGCTAATCCCGGGCAATATGACAATTGGAGCCACGCGCAGTGCTGAGCATGCTTATGAGGCTGCACGTATTTGCGGAGAAGAGATGCTCCGTCTTGGCATTAACATGAACTTCGCACCGAGCTTGGATGTGAACAACAATTCGGAGAATCCTGTCATCGGGGTTCGTTCATACAGTGAACGTCCTGATCTGGTAGCTGAACTTGGAACTGCACAAATTCGCGGCCTGCAAGAGGCAAATGTGGCTGCAACGGCGAAGCATTTCCCAGGACATGGCGACACGGCTGTCGACTCTCATCACGGCCTTGCTGCTGTACCGCATGATGAGGAACGTTTGGTTGCAGTTGAGCTTGCTCCATTTGCTCGTGCGATTCAAGAGGGTGTTGATTGCATTATGACGGCGCATGTCATTTTCCCTGCATTTGAGCCGGATTCCATCCCAGCTACGTTGTCCCATAATGTGCTTACGAAGCTGCTCCGCCACCGCATGGGCTATGATGGCTTGATCGTAACAGATTGCTTGGAAATGCATGCAATTTCGAAGGAAGTTGGTGTGGCTGAAGGTGCGGTGCGCGCAGTTGAAGCCGGTGCTGATATTTTGCTAGTCAGCCATACGTATGAAGAGCAAGTTGCATCGATTCAAGCGCTGTGCGAGGCTGTTCGTACCGGTCGCATCGCTGAATCGCGCATCGACGAATCCATCGATCGTATCATTACCTTGAAAAATAAGCGTCATATGGGCGAAGAGACAGAAGTTCCAGAGGATTTCGCTTCTTATTTCGCTACGCCTGAATCTAAGGCATTGGTTGATCGTATGTTCGAGGACAGTACGACGCTTGTTAAGGATGAGGCTGGTGCACTGCCGCTTGATCGCAGCGCGAAGACGCTTGTGATCTGGCCTCAAGTGCGGACTCGTTCAGAGGTCGATGATCTTATCGTACAGGAATATACGTTGGCATCTGCACTGCAACCACATATGAACGATGTGGAGCTGCTCCGGATTAACAATGATCCAGACCCCGTTGAAGTGGAAGAAATTTTGGCAAGCACAGAAGGATATAGTCAGATTGTGATCCTGACTTACAATCCAGTATCGAAGCTGCATCAAGGACAGGTTGATGTGGTGAATGCATTGTTAGCACGCAGCAATACACGCGTCATTGTTGCATCGACTCGCAATCCATATGATCTGAATCAATTCCCTGATGCACCTACGTACTTGTGCTGCTATGAGAACCGCCCTGCTGCAATGAAAGCTCTGGGGAATGTGCTGCTCGGCCTGCAGGAGCCGAAGGGCAAACTGCCGGTTACGATTTCGGAGCAATACCCATTTGGGCACAGTGCTTCTTACGCGAAACAGCAATAGAACTCATCTCGAGACCTGTACCGATCGATCGGTGCAGGTCTTTTTTCTTGATATGAAGAAAATGTAAAATCACAATGATTTCAGAAAATGAAATGTAAATATTTACTTTCATTTAATATTCCTTAAAAAAAGAATGAAAAAATAGAAACTTTTTACCCAGGAATGCGTCTATAACTATGTTCAATCTACACATTGTATTAACATTTCGAAATATAAACGATGGATGAGGAGTAGGACATTTACTATGAAATCTTGGAAAAAGCTTTTCGTTGCCTGTGTAGCCGCAGTGCAATTGTTCACAGTAGTACCTGTGTTCGCTGCAGAGGGGACGACGAATACTGAGGTAAGTGGTACAGTCGAAACGGATAAGTCTTCAAATACTGCGGAAGACAGCAGCAATCAGGAAGAGAAGCAGCAAGACAACAAGCAAGTTTCGCAGGCACGTGTTCAATCCGTTCTACCTGGGGAATATGATAAGAATGTTGTTGTCCTAATTGCAGACAGCAATAAGATCTATCAAGATGGGATTGAATACACATCTCCACAGCCGATTACGGTCAAGAAGGGCGTTTCCTATATCGCAATTCGTTCACTGATAGATCGCTTTGGATTCAAGCTGGACTTTGATAACAAGACGAAGGAAACGATCATCAAGAACGGTGACAAAGAACTTCGTTACAAAATGGGAAGTGCAGACTATCGGGTAAACGGTGTCTCTACAAAAATGAAGGGCGCTTCTTATATTTCAAATAGCGTATTCATGGTTCCAGTTACATCCGCGATGGATGCAATGGCAATTCCATATAAGTGGGAACAAGCATCGAAGCGCATCATCATTCAGCTTAGCGCTAAGCCAATTGCGAAGTTTAAAGTTGATCAGAAAGACATTATTGCAGGAGAGACTCGTGTTACATTCACAGATCAATCCACGCATCCACGTGGCCGTCAGATTGTTGAAGTAGATTGGGACGGGAATCAAGAAATCTATGACGAGCCAGGCACATATACGATTACACTGCGCGTACGTGATGAGGATGGGGAGTGGAGTGATCCGTATTCCCAGACAATTACGGTTACAAGACCGCATACACCGCCAGTAGCAAGCTTCCGTACGGATAAAACGACATATAAAATGGGTGAACCGATTAAATATGACGATTTAAGTACGGATGAAGAAGATACGGAATTGAAACGCGAGTGGGTGAACAAGCAACCGGCATTCTTCGAGCCGGGCGAGAAGACAATTACGCTGAAAGTGAAGAACAAGTACGGCCTTACGGCTGAAGTAAGCCAAACGATCTCCGTAACGGATGAAGTGCTGTACACGTTCGATGATTTTAACAAATTGTTCACACCACAAGGGGATAAATATCAAGTAGACGCTGGGTCTATTCTTGGTTATAAGGAAATCAAACCAAAAGTGACCGAAGAACGCCGTGCATTGTACCGCGCGAACAGTCCAGAAGAAGTATTGAAAGATGGAATCCTATATCAAGATCGTGTTGCAGGCGGAGCGCGGATTTTTGCTCACCATTTGAATTCGACCAATTATAATATGAAGTTTTACATTTTGGTCACGAACGTATCCGATGATCCGGCTACCTTGACGGTGCAGCACCAAGGCTTTGCAGGGCCTAGTCCCAGTCCGCAAGATACGGGGATGAAGGCGACAATTCGTTATTTCCAATCATTTGAGGATGGCAAAACAACGGAAACAAAGTTGAAGCCGAATGAAACGAAAATTGTAGTACCGGAATTGAGCAATCCTACATTCAAGCCGAGAGATGTGTTTACGTTATATTCGGATTTCTACGGAGATAGTACGCTTGAATATACGATCGTAGCGCTGGATGCGAAGAAGGATGTATTAAAAGAATTCGAGAATTTGCCTCAGCTGCCGATTGACGGGAAGCATATCCGCGGAACATTCGAAAATGCCGATCGGGTGTTCACGGTGGACGAAACAGTTGGTACCAAGGAAGAACGCCTGTTAATCGCAGATAACAATAGCGATAAGTACATTACCGGATCCGACATGATGACGTTTGAAGATCGTCTAAATGCGGGCAATTATGGAGTGTTGTATCGTATCCACTTGAACAAGGTCGCGCCTAACACACTTATCGCCTTCAATTCGCGCGCAGGATCATATACTGGTGCCATATTAGTAAATGGTAAGGCGGTAAATACGCCGAATCAGGGATTGCTAAAAGGTTCGAATGAAGCAAGTGTCGTCTATCGTACAGGAGATTATGAAGAAAAGGTTGAGATTTTATTCTCTCCTGCAGCAGGCAGCAGCTTGCCGGTCAATTTCATATTCATGCCACTTCCGAAGGCGAAGTCTTAACCCAGTAGGAATCTTCTTGTGCATTAGGAATAACCAGAGCACTCATTTTGTATAACATTGAGCCATTTTTTTTGAGAAGGACTGTCTCCGATTTTTGTAGAATAGGGGCAGTCCTTTTTCTATACTTCGGGTTTGACTTTACCGCTAGTAATAGCGCATTATAGTAGTGACGGGTTCCACATCATAGAGGAGGGACTTCGATGCTGAAGACAGAACAAATTATAGAGAAAATGGCTGATTCAGGGATGAGAATTACGGATCAGCGTCGAACCTTGGCGAAGCTGTTCGCTGACACGGATGGATATTTAACACCTAAGGATGTATACGAATTTATGGGGAAGCGCTATTCCGGCTTGAGCTTCGACACGGTATACCGCAATTTGCGAATCATGTTCGATCTAGGTGTTCTTGAGCAGGTAGTGTTCGAGGATGGAGTCAAGTTCCGCGTAACTTGTGCAGATGGGCATCATCACCATCACATGATATGTTTGCAGTGTGAGAAGACGTATCCGATCCATTTCTGCCCGATGTCGCAGACCGATGTACCTGATCAATTTCAGGTCGTTCAACATAAATTCGAAGTGTTTGGTTACTGCTCTACATGTACAGATAAGGACAATTCAACTTCTATACCTAACCATAATACAGGTGGAACCGGGATATGACGGAGGAAGAAGGCAAGCGATGGAGTTCCTCAAGTGAGGACACACCTGAGCATGAAGATGACCAACGTCAAATTCGACGAAGTCTGGGAACAAAGGTGGCACAGGCACCAGTACGAGCCTACCGCAAATGGATATCACCGCTCAAACCGCCTACTTGCCGCTTCTATCCGACATGTTCCACTTATGCGATGGAAGCATTGGAAGTCCATGGGCCTGTGAAGGGCACATGGCTGACGATGAAGCGAATCGCCAAGTGCCATCCATTTCACCCTGGAGGAATAGACAAGGTTCCTCCGAAGCGTCCTTGACAGAGGGACAGTTCCTGATTTATATTTGAGGGTAGTTGTTGGATGCACATAATTGGAAATCGATATCTCCGAGGAACGGATAAGTAAGCAGAGAAGCCATTTCAGAGAGCCGGTATTGCTGGGAACCGGTATGGACGCTCTTCCGAACATGGTCCGGGAGGAACTGATGGTGAGCGAGTGATTGAGCTGCGAGAAGCAGGCTCTACCGTAAGCTGTTGGCGCATCATTCCCGTTAACGAATGCTTGATCGGCTACATACCGGTCACAATGAAGCCGCCTGTCGATATGTATGCAGGTGGGAAATTGGGTGGTACCACGTGAGATACAGCTCTCGTCCCAAATTGGGCGGGGGCTTTTTCTGTTTATTGAAGCTTTTGTCGAAGCTTTGATTGAAACTCTAGTGAAGTGCAAGAAAGACAACATCGGATTTGCTGCATGAAGAGGCATATGCTGAGGAGGATGAACGAACAATGAGTCAACAACACAACACATTTTACATCACAACGCCGATCTACTACCCAAGCGACAAGCTGCATATCGGTCATGCGTACACAACAGTAGCAGGGGACGCAATGGCACGCTATAAGCGTTTGCGCGGTTTTGATGTTCGCTACTTGACGGGTACAGACGAACATGGTCAGAAGATCGAACGCAAGGCGAAGGACGCAGGGGTAACTCCACAGCAGTTCGTTGACAACATTGTAAGTGGAATTAAGGAACTGTGGAACAAGCTGGATATCTCTTATGATGATTTTATTCGCACAACTGAAGAGCGTCATAAGAATGTGGTTCAGACGATTTTCGACCGCTTGGTTCAGCAAGGTGACATTTACAAGGGTACGTATGAGGGCTGGTATTGTACACCTTGCGAATCGTTCTTCACAGAACGTCAGCTCGAGAATGGCAACTGCCCGGATTGCGGCCGTTCTGTGGAACTGGTTAAGGAAGAGAGCTACTTCTTCCGCATGAGCAAATATGCGGATCGTCTGTTGGAATTCTATGAAGCGAACCCAGAGTTCATTCAGCCAGAATCCCGTAAAAATGAAATGATTAACAACTTCATTAAGCCAGGCTTGGAAGACCTTGCTGTATCCCGTACGTCCTTCGATTGGGGCGTGAAGGTGAAAGACGATCCGAACCATGTTGTTTATGTGTGGATCGATGCACTGTCCAACTACATTTCCGCTCTAGGATATGGCTCGGACAATGATGAATTGTACAAGAAGTACTGGCCAGCGGATGTTCATTTGGTCGGGAAAGAGATCATTCGTTTCCATACGATTTACTGGCCGATTATGCTGATGGCGCTTGATCTTCCGCTTCCGAAGAAAGTGTTCGGACACGGCTGGCTGCTGATGAAGGACGGCAAAATGTCGAAGTCCAAAGGCAACGTTGTCGATCCTGTTATGCTGATTGATCGTTACGGATTGGACGCGCTTCGTTACTACTTGCTGCGCGAGGTGCCGTTCGGATCAGATGGTACGTTTACGCCAGAAGGCTTCGTAGAGCGTATTAACTTCGATTTGGCGAACGATCTAGGCAACCTGTTGAACCGCACCGTTGCAATGATCGAGAAATACTTCGACGGCGAGATTCCTGCATATGCAGGCCAAGTTACAGCATTCGATGGTGAAATTGCTGCCTTCGCTGCACAGACAGTGGATAAAGTGGAAGCAGCTATGGAAGATATGGAATTCTCCGTAGCTCTGACTGCCATCTGGCAGTTCATCAGCCGTACGAACAAATACATTGATGAGACACAGCCTTGGGCACTTGCGAAGGATGAATCCAAGCGTGCAGAATTGGCTTCTGTTATGGCGCATTTGGCAGAGAGCCTGCGTATTTCCTCCATTCTGCTGCAGCCGTTCTTGACACAAGCCCCAGCGAAGGTGTGGGCTCAGCTTGGTATTGAAGCGGAAACGATTACGTCTTGGGAATCTGTTCGCACATTCGGAGCCATTCCGAACGGAACCAAGGTCGTGAAGGGTGACCCGATCTTCCCTCGTCTGGAAGTAGCAGAAGAGGTGCAAATCATCGCTGAAGCAATGAACGGAGGCAAGAAGGCAGAGCCAGCAGCTGAAGAAGCACCTGGCCAAGCCAAAGCAGACAACAGTGCTGCTGCAGCTGAGACAGGTTCGGCGAAGCCGGAAGATGCCAAGGAAGAAATCGCAATTGATGATTTTGCGAAGGTAGAGCTGCGCGTTGCACAAGTGACACATTGTGAACCTGTTCCTAAAGCAGATAAGCTGTTGCGATTGGAATTGGATATGGGCTATGAACAGCGTCAGGTTGTATCTGGAATCGCTCAATATTACAAGCCAGAAGAGCTTATTGGACGCAAGGTAATCTGTGTAGCGAATCTGAAGCCAGTGAAGCTGCGGGGTGTCTTGTCCCAAGGTATGATTTTGGCTGCTTCGAAGGACGGTCAATTGACGGTTGCGACAGTCCCAGACAGCATGCCGAATGGTGCAATTGTGAAGTAACAGAAGTTTGAACGAAATAAATAGGTGGCAGGCATACGTGGATGATTAGGGTATGAATTGCCATAGAAAAAGGCCGAGATCTAACGATCCCGGCCTTTATTTGTCGAACGTTATTAATTGACGAAGAATAGGACGAACAGTCCTGCAAATACACAATAGAGCGAGAACCATTTCAGATTGCCGCGTGCCATAATGCCCATGAACCATTTCAGAGCGAAGTAGGATGCAGCGAAGGAGCATACGAAGGCAAGCAAGTATGGAATCATCATTTGCCCCAGTGTCGGGTCTTTGATCATATCCTTCCCTTCGAGAATCATACTTCCAACGCTGACCGGAATGTACAAAAAGAAGGAGAAGCGAAGGGCAGTTTCCTGCTTCCATCCCAATGCCATCGCAGCTACGATTGTTGAACCGGAACGACTAATCCCTGGAATGAGCGCAACCGCTTGCGCCAGACCAACGATGAACGTCTCGCCAAATGACAGATCTTTGTCTCCCTTGCGGCCGCGCAAGTTGCGTATCAGCCAGAGAGCTAGTGCAGTCACGAGCAGTGTTGCTCCGATAATCTTAACACCTTTGAACACATCTGCAATCGTATCCTTGAACACCACTCCGATAATCCCTGCTGGAATCGTAGCGAGAATTAAATAAATTACGAACATGAAGTCGTCTTTTGCATCCTGAGCGCGTGTGAACAGGAAGCGGAACGTATTTACGGTAAGCCGTACGATATCTTTACGATAAATGAGCAAAATAGCTAGCAAGGAGGCAAAGTTAACGAGCACCTCAAAGCCGAGACCTTCGATATGTAATCCGAATAATCGCTCAGCAATAACCAAATGCCCGCTTGACGATACCGGTATTGGTTCAGTGAAACCCTGCACCAATCCAAGCACGGCATATTTCAGCCATTCGATCCAATCCAAATCATTCACTCCTTAATTTATTCTTTTCGATATAGTTTTGAGCCTAACGGTAGGAATAGGCACTCTATCATATTAGTATCGTCTATCAATGATGTCAAAGAGTAACATGATAGAGAGTGCCTTACAATTTTGTCACATCTGCTTCCAATGAGTATGCAGGCAGGAAATTGGAATGGCAGAAAAGTTAGGATTGACAAGGGAGAAAAGCCTTTTTATAATCTTAATAGTAATCATTACGAATTACAGAAAATTAACATGCGTAACTACATAATTTGCGCAGAAGGAGTTATTCATATGAAGCTGAGAAGTAAATATAGAAGATTGCGTCATTCCTTGTTGACCCTGTGCTGCTTCGCATTGGTGTTGGCAGGATGTACACAAGGTTCTCAATCCGGTATTGTAGAAGGGAAACTTAATGTTGTTACGAGCTTTTATCCGATTGCATTTTTAACAGAACAAATTGGCGGCGAACATGTAAATACCATCAATCTCATTCCAACTGGGATTGAGCCACACGATTGGACACCAAAAAGCCGTGACCTGCATAATGCATCGAATGCCCAGCTGTTGCTCGTCAATGGTGCAGGCTTCGAAACATGGCTGGACGATTTTTTGAAAGGCTTGGATTCCTCGTCTAATGTGAAGACACTTGAGGTAAGCAAGGGCATTCCTCTCATTGAGGCAGATGGAAGCGAGCACGAGCATCACGAAGGAGAAGGCGATGCTTCCGAACATGCGCATGAACACGAACATGGCAGCACAGATCCGCACACGTGGGTGAGTCCAAAATCCGCTTTGACGATGGCAAGCAATGTTAAGGATGCACTCGTTCAAGCCGATGGTGCGCATAAGGGTGAATATGAAGCAAATTATAAGCAGCTAAAGTCGAAGATTGAATCCGTAGATAAGTTATATACGGAGAAGCTAAGCTCGCTGAAGCAGCGTGAGATAGTGGTATCCCATCATGCATTTGGATACTTGTGCCGGGATTATGGATTGACGCAGCATGCAATTATGGGCATTACGCCTGATGCTGAACCAAGAGCGCAAGATTTGGTGAAGCTCTCGAAGCTGGTGAAGGAGAAGGGGTTAAAGTATGTATTCTTTGAGGAGCTTGTATCGGATCAATTAGCGAATACACTGGCTGGTGAAGCGGGTGTGAGCACACTTGTATTGAACCCGCTTGAAGGCTTAACGAAGCAGCAAGCAGATCAAGGGGACAATTACGTAACGCTCATGGAACGCAATTTGCAAAATCTCCTTGTCGCGCTACAATAAATGAGGAACGGATCAATGTCCGTTACCGAGAGTTGCACGGCTGGACGGTTCGTGCAAGGAAGAGAGAGGGCACAATGAGCACAATGATGAATATGACGGACACCTGCCATAACCAGGTGATTTCAATAGAGGATGTTGGCTTTAGCTATGAAGGACAGACGGTTCTGCGCGATGTCAACTTCACCGTATATGAGCGGGATTTTGTAGGTGTTATCGGCACGAATGGCGCTGGCAAGACGACGCTCCTGCGACTGATGGTCGGTTTGCTGAAGCCCACCTCAGGGCAAATTAAGCTGTTCGGAATGCCGATCAATCGGTTCAAGGAATGGGATCGGATTGGGTATGTGCCGCAGAAGAATTCCTTTAATCCATTATTTCCAGCGACTGTGATGGAGGTCGTACAATCCGGCATGTACAATCGCCGGCGAATGTTCCGGCGGGTGAAGCAAGAGGAAATCAATCAATGCCGCGATGCGATGCGTGTGATGCGGGTTGAGGACTTGGCGGATAAGCGCATCGGGCAGTTATCGGGCGGGCAGCAGCAGCGTGTATTTCTAGCACGAGCGATGGTGAATAAGCCTGAACTGCTCATATTGGATGAGCCGACAGTTGGGATCGATACGGAAACGCAAAAGGATTTCTTCAATCTGCTGCAGCATCTGCATGAACATCACCATATGACCTTCATTATGGTTTCTCATGATATGGATCTAGTGAATTCATGGCTGGGCTGTGATCCGAAGGGGACATGCGGCAAGCTGAACTTCTACGTGAAGCATTCGCACAATGTGCAATGTTCAGAGCCGGATCTATCGCACGGTATACTCTAAGAGGTTGTTCAAAAAGTCCGCTTTTGATC
>NZ_MAIS01000120.1:0-12615 GCF_001680695.1 Paenibacillus sp. KS1
TAGGCTTTAGCCAGTTGAGAGCGTGAAACGTGAGAAACAAAAAACCACCTTTGAAGCGGTTATTTGATGATCTTGTTCATGAATACAAAAAAAGAGAAGGTGAATTCCGAATATTAACTTGATTATTTGTGAGGGTGGTTCTACAATATTTTTGATTGAATAATTAATCAATATAAAAACCACGCAAATTACTGCATTGCAGAAAGGAACATTCGTATGGAAATGAACCGAAGCAAACGAAATTGGACGATAGCAGCCCTGCTGTTAAGCATATTCCTGTCGTCCTTGGATCAAACAATTGTATCTACTGCACTACCCTCCATTGTTCAGAAGATTGGTGGGCTCGATGTGGTGTCATGGGTATTCACGATTTACATGCTGGCATCAACAGCGATCATGCCGGTAGTGGGAAAGCTGTCCGATATGTATGGGCGCAAGCGATTTTATATTGCAGGATTGGCCCTCTTCACGGGAGGCTCCCTGCTATGTGGGCTCGCAACTTCAATGACCCAGCTTATCGTCTTTCGAGGAATTCAGGGACTAGGAGCTGGTTTCCTTATGCCGATTACGTTCACACTTATTTTTGCGATTATTCCACAGGAACGCGCCGGCAAATTTCAAGCTCTCTTCATGGGGGTATATGCACTCTCTTCTGTCGTTGGGCCGACAATTGGCGCTTTTATTACGGAACAGCTCAACTGGCATTGGAACTTCTTCGTGAATATTCCGTTTGGTATCGCAGCAATCCTCATCATGTGCTGGTCATTGGTTGAATCACGCGCTAATACAGGCAAGCCGAAGGTAGATTATGCCGGTGCGCTGTTTCTTATTGTGACAACTGTTATTCTCTTGTTGGCATTCAAGCTGGCGGGTGAGGACTATGCTTGGGGATCGTGGGAAGTACTGCTTATGCTGCTAGGTGGGGCACTGGCACTGGTTCTATTTATCGGGATCGAGCTGCGGGCATCTGAGGCCATTATACCTCTTCACTTATTCCGCAATCGGACGATTGCTGGCGTTTCGCTAGCTTCCTTTGTTCAAGGGATGATTATGTATGGTGCTTTGCTCTACATTCCATTTTTCATTCAGGCGGGGCTTGGGGGAAACGTGAAGGATGCGGGGAACGCGCTAACGCCGATGATGTTCTCGGTTATGGTTGGTACTGTACTGGGAACAATGCTGATGAAGCGGCTCAGTTGGAGGGGATCGGTGCTGCTCGCGTCAAGTCTTATGGGAATGAGTGCATTCTTATTTACGACTCTGCCGCTTGACGTAAATATGTGGTATGTTAGGGGAAATACAGCCTTAATAGGTGTCGGGATTGGAATCCTTATGCCGAATGCGCAGACGGCTGCAACACTTACTGCACCTGAGCGATACAGAGGAGTCGCGACCTCGATGGTCACCTTCTTCCGTACGATTGGCGGTGTGCTTGGAGCGTCTATCATGGCGGCCATTGTAAATCAGCATCTGGCAACAGAAATTCAGCGTCAGGCTTCGGTTTTGCAGCTGGATTCGGCAGTACTGGATAAGTTGAGCAATGCGCAAATGCTGATTGGGTCGACATCGCTGTTACCAGACCATGCAGCTGCAGCATTAAGAGCGTCGCTCGTCGCTTCCATTCACTCCGGCTTCTGGCTGCTGGTTATAGCTGCCGCCCTAGTTCTGCCGATGGGTCTCTTGATGGGGAATGAACGGTTTCATGCGGCAAATGCTGTGCAGTCGAAGTATTCGGATCATACATCTGTATAGGCATTCGTAGAATGATTCATTGTGTAAAGGAGGGGGCTCTGCCGTACGGTTGCTAGTTCCATTAGCTGCTGTTCGTGCAGAGCTGTATGTATATGTCACCTAGAAATGCGGATCAAAATAAGTTGATTCGGGACGAGCGTAAGGAACAGATTTTAAGCAGCGCTTTAAAGGTATTTTCCAATCGAGGATTCGTAGCTACCAAGATTAGCGACATTGCGAAGGAAGCTTCTTTGAGTCATGGTCTTGTCTATCATTATTTTGAGTCGAAGGATGAGATATTCGCAACCTTAGTGGAACGGGCACTGCAATCTTCCGATCAATTGATGCTGATGACGGTGTCGGTTCAAGGGAACAGCTTGGATCAGATTGCATGGATGACGCAGCAAATTTTAAGTGCGTTCGCGGAGCGCGAAGAGGCCGTGTATTATCATCACATTATGCTGCAAGCCTCTACGTATCAATCGATGCCGGATTCCGTGAAGTCACAGATGCAGCAATTAACCAGTCCAATGAAGCATATGGTAGGGATAATAGAGGAAGGTCAGCGCAGGGGTGAGATTCACGGCGGGGATGCCAAGCGGCTGACTACGCTGTATTGGTCCATGATTCAAGGTCTGGCGCTTATGAAGATTGAAGCGGGTGAATATTTCAGCATGCCTGATTGTGATATGATTGTTCGCATGTTCAAGTAATTTCCCCGCTTGTGATTGGTAATTACTGGATTATTGAATAATAGAATAAGGCTTCATAAAGTGATGGAAATATAGGATTTGGAGCTAATGTTTTCACGATTGTTCACAATTGGGCAGAAGTCTCTGATTCGTTCGTGAGCGTTTACATATCTGCAGATTATGATAGTATAGGTTCAATGAAGTAAGGTTGCGGCTGTCTTGCCTATGCGTGTTGACGGCATATTCATAGAATCATTTCACAAAAGTGGGTTGTAGACATGGATCATGACAAACAGCGATTGAGTATTGAAGCGGCAAGATTATATTATTTATCGGATTATAGCCAGATGGACATTGCAGCCAAGTTAGGGGTATCCCGTCCGACTGTATCCCGGCTGCTGCAATATGCGAAGGAGCAAGGGTTCGTACGGATCGATATTGTCGATCCGCTTGAGGATCTGGATGCATTGGGAGCACGACTTAGACATCGGTATGGACTGGATACGGCACTCGTCTGCTATTCGCCGGTGAACGAATACAAGGAAATTCAGAAACATATTAGCAAGCGAGCAGCTGAGTATTTAGCCGAAACGGTTCAAGATACAGATATTATCGGTGTAACATGGGGACGTACGATGCATGCAGTTGCACAGCAGCTTCAACAGAAGCAGGTTCGAGGCGTTGAGGTTGTACAGCTCAAGGGAGGCATTAGCCACTCGCATGTGAATACGTATGCGGCGGAGACGGTGAATCTGTTTGCATCAGCCTTTCATACGATTGCCCGTTATTTGCCGCTGCCCGTTATATTTGACAGCGTCGCCTTGAAGCAAATGGTGGAGGAGGATCGGCATATCCGCCGAATCATTCAGCTTGGCAAGCAGGCCAATATTGCGGTGTTCACCGTGGGTACGGTGAATGATGATGCATTGTTGTTCCAGCTTGGCTACTTCAGCAGTGAAGAGAAGAAGCTGCTGCAGAGCAGAGGTGTCGGTGATATATGCTCGCGATTCTTCGATGCGGAGGGCCGCATTTGCAGTGAAGGAATTAATGATCGAACCGTAGGAATTGATTTGCCGGATTTGCGGGAGAAGGACAAGTCGATACTTGTAGCAGGGGGACAGCGCAAGATTGATGCGATCCGTGCAGCGCTTGTTGGTAAATATGCCAATATACTGGTAACCGATCAATTTACGGCGCAAGCATTATTGCAATAATTACCGCTATGCAGCGACAATGAAAGCCCTTAGAGTAGGTACGTGGAGGCGAAGCCCCATATTCTATTCTGAGGGATTTTTTATGCGCTTTTTGTTCAAAATATTGTAAGAAAGCTGTTCATAATATTGTAATGAACAAAATTTCTGAGCGATCTTTACATCTGTTCAGACCGCATGATATGATACCCATGAAATCAATATTACATTTATTAAATGGATATGACACAAGAATATAAGGGGTGTGCAGCATGAGCATAGCACGTATGATTGACCATACGATGTTGAAGGCAGACGCTGTTCAAGCGGATATTGCCAAGCTGGTTGAGGAAGCGAAGCAGTATCAATTCGCTTCGGTGTGCGTTAACCCGACTTGGGTGGCTTACTGTGCAGAGCAGCTTGCTGGTACAGAAGTTAAGGTATGTACGGTTATTGGATTCCCACTCGGTGCATCTACATCTGCTGTTAAGGCATTGGAGACACAAGATGCGATTGCCAATGGTGCAACCGAAGTTGATATGGTTATTAATATTGGAGAGCTGAAGGCCAGCAACGATGAATTCGTACTGAAGGACATCGAGGCGGTTGTGAAAGCGGCTTCAGGCAAAGCGCTCGTCAAGGTCATTATTGAGACTTGCCTGCTTACTGATGAGCAGAAGGTTCGCGCTTGTGAACTGGCTGTGAAGGCAGGAGCTGACTTCGTGAAGACATCTACAGGCTTCTCTACAGGCGGTGCGACTCGTGAAGATGTAGCACTTATGCGCAAGACGGTTGGCCAGCAGACAGGTGTGAAGGCTTCTGGCGGTGTTCGCAGCTTGGAAGATGTGAACAACATGATTGAAGCGGGAGCAACTCGAATTGGAGCAAGCTCTGGCGTCAGCATCATGAATGGCATTACATCGACATCTTCTTATTAAAATAGAGACGTGAATCATTCCTTCGGTAGGCGAGTCGCTTATGGAAGGGATGATTCACTGTCCAATGAGGAGGATCAGCCCATGAAAGAACAGTTGATTCAAGAAGCGCTCGAGGCGCGCAAGCAGGCTTACGCACCATATTCTCACTTCCAGGTTGGGGCGGCTATTTTAGCGGATGGAACCATTTATCGTGGCTGCAACGTAGAGAATGCATCCTATGGCTTGACGAACTGTGCGGAACGAACGGCTGTATTCAAGGCTGTATCGGAAGGCAAACGTAAGGTAGAAGCTGTTGCTGTAGTTGCGGATACGGAAGGGCCTGTATCTCCGTGTGGAGCTTGTCGCCAAGTGTTGGCAGAGTTCTGCGACGGTGATACGAAGATTTACTTGACGAATCTTAAGGGTGACACAGAGGAATGGACAATGTCCCAACTGCTTCCTGGCGCGTTTTCAGGTGCCGATATGGAAAAGGATAGCGAGTAAATAAAGATAGAAATCACGTTCGATTTGAAAGCGGTAACAAGGTGCTCTAAATCATTTTTAAGAAATCGATGCATGCTCTAGCATGGGGGGAACTTTACATGAAATTTGTAATTGCGATCATTGGTCTGCTGGCTGTATTCGGACTCACATATATCGCAAGTAAGGATCGACGCAACATTCGCTATCGTCCATTGGCCATAATGGTCGTGTTGCAGGCAATTCTGGCATTTGTGTTGTTGAATACGAGCGTCGGGGAGACATTAATCAGGGGCTTTGCTTCCGTGTTTGATTCACTACTCGGTTATGCAGCCGAAGGGATCAACTTCGTATTTGGCGGCATTGTGAATGATATCAAAGGCACCCAATTTTTCTTGAATGTTCTGCTGCCGATTGTATTTATTTCTGCGTTGATCGGTATTTTGCAGTATACGAAAGTCTTGCCTTTCATTATTAAGTACATCGGTCTTGGATTAAGCAAAATTAACGGCATGGGTAAGCTGGAATCGTATAACGCAGTAGCATCTGCCATTTTGGGTCAGTCTGAAGTATTTATTTCGGTGAAAAAGCAAATCGGGCTGCTGCCGGAGCGCCGCTTATATACGCTGTGTGCTTCTGCGATGTCGACAGTGTCGATGTCTATTGTCGGTGCTTATATGACAATGATCCAGCCTAAATATGTAGTAACTGCGCTTGTATTGAATCTGTTTGGCGGATTTATTATCGCTTCGATTTTGAATCCATATAAGGTATCGAAGGAAGAAGATATTCTGGAAGTGCAGGAAGAGCATAAGCAATCGTTCTTCGAAATGCTGGGCGAATACATTATGGACGGCTTCAAGGTCGCGATTACCGTTGCTGCGATGCTGATCGGATTCGTCGCATTGATTGCACTCGTCAATGGCATCTTCGGCAGTATCTTCGGAATTTCATTCCAAGAAGTGCTTGGCTATGTGTTCGCACCGTTCGCGTTCCTGATGGGGGTACCTTGGAATGAAGCAGTTGATGCGGGAAGCATTATGGCCACGAAGATGGTAGCGAACGAATTCGTCGCGATGCTGGATCTCGGCAATCTGACTCTGTCAGAGCGTACTACGGGGATCGTATCCGTATTCTTGGTATCGTTCGCGAACTTCTCCTCAATCGGCATCATTTCTGGTGCAGTGAAGGGACTTCATGAGAAGCAGGGCAACGTAGTGGCACGCTTCGGTCTTCGCTTGCTGTACGGCGCTACGATGGTAAGCGTATTGTCTGCGATTGTTGCAGGTATTTTCCTATAACTATATTCACAACGTCCACTTCTGGTTAAGTGGACGTTGTAAGCATCTAAATCAGCTTGGGAAAGGGGAACGACATGATGACAACATTCAAAAGGATTCATCTTATCGTTATGGACTCGGTAGGCATCGGTGAAGCACCTGATGCGGCACAATTCGATGATGTAGGCTCAGATACACTCGGGCATATCGCACAGGAATGCGGAGGGCTGAACATGCCTAATATGGCTGCACTCGGCTTGTCCAATATTCGTTCGATTCCTGGCATAGAGGTGGCCGAACGTCCCCTAGGCTATTATGGCAAAATGCAAGAAACCTCCCGCGGCAAAGATACAATGACTGGACATTGGGAGATCATGGGGCTGTATATTGATACTCCATTCCGCGTGTTTCCGGATGGATTCCCAGCGGAACTGATTGAACGCATTGAGACGAAGACGGGACGCAAGGTAATCGGCAACAAGCCGGCAAGCGGAACTGAAATTATCGATGAGCTCGGTGAAGAGCATGTGAAGACAGGCGCTCTCATTATTTATACTTCTGCGGATTCTGTTCTACAAATTGCAGCGCATGAAGAGGTAGTTCCATTAAAGGAACTGTACGAGATTTGTGAGTTCTGTCGCGAAATTACTCGAGATGACCCTTATATGCTTGGACGGATTATTGCACGTCCATTTGTAGGGGAGCCTGGGAACTTTACGCGTACGTCGAACAGACATGATTATGCCTTGAAGCCATTTGGCCGCACAACAATGAATGAGCTGCAGGATCATGGCTACGATGTGATCGCATTAGGCAAAATTTCAGATATTTATGATGGCGAAGGAATTACACAAGCAATTCGAACAAAGTCTAATATGGACGGCATGGATAAATTTATCGCGACACTGGATGAGCCATTCAAGGGATTAAGTTTCATAAATCTCGTTGACTTCGATGCATTGTACGGACATCGCCGCGATCCAGCGGGCTACGGACGTGCGCTAGAGGAATATGATGCTCGGCTGCCTGAAGTATTTGCGAAGATGACGGATGAGGATCTGCTCCTCATTACAGCAGACCATGGCAATGATCCAACGTACAAAGGCACTGACCATACGAGGGAGTACGTTCCACTGATTGCATATTCTCCGCGCTTTGTAGATGGAGGCAAGGAGCTTCCACTTCGTGGAACATTTGCAGATATCGCGGCAACGGTTGCCGAGAACTTTGCAGTTGCGGCACCAGCGTATGGCAAGAGCTTTTTATCTGATTTGAAATAATTCGGATTTGAAATAATTCATCATACTGGAGGAACATAACTATGAGTGTACACATTGGAGCGAAACAAGGCGACGTTGCAGAAACGATATTGTTGCCAGGAGATCCATTGCGTGCGAAATATATCGCAGAAACGTACTTGGAGGATATTACTTGCTATAACGAGGTTCGCGGGATGCTCGGCTTCACGGGAACTTACAAAGGCAAGCGCATCTCCGTACAAGGTACGGGCATGGGAGTTCCGACAACAAGCATTTATGTAAATGAGCTGATCAATGAGTACGGTGTGAAGAACTTGTTCCGTGTAGGTACTTGCGGTGCGATGCAGAAGGACGTTCATGTGCGTGATGTCGTGCTTGCTCAAGCAACTTGCACAGATTCCAGCATGAACCGTCATGTCTTCGGCGGATATGACTACTCTCCAATCGCCAGCTTCTCCTTGCTGAAGGGGGCTTATGAGAATGCGGTTGCGAAGGGAATGAACGTTCATGTCGGCAACATCTTCACTTCCGATATGTTCTACCGCGATGACAAGTCTGTTGTTCAGAAGCTGATGGATTATGGCGTATTGGCCGTGGAAATGGAAACAACGGCTCTGTACACACTGGCTGCGAAATATGGTGTGAATGCATTGACAATCTTAACAGTTAGTGACCACTTGCTGACAGGAGAGGAAACGACATCGCAAGAGCGTCAAACAACGTTCAATGACATGATGGAAGTGGCGTTGGAGACAGCTATTTCGCTGTAAGTAGTTTTGTCATTAGCAACAAGCAAAGGAATTTATAGGCTGCGGCATTATAGTGAATTCGTTTTTGGTTAAGAATGATGAACGAATCTGCGTTAGTGATATCAGCAAGCATATATCCAATGGAGAGCGAGGAGAATCAACGATGAGAATGGTGGATCTGATTGCGAAGAAGCGTGACGGCAAGGAACTGACGACAGAGGAAATTAACTTTGTTATTGATGGCTATACCAAAGGTGATATCCCGGATTATCAAGTCAGTGCATTTGCGATGGCCATTTATTTTCAAGATATGACGGAGCGGGAGCGGGCTGATCTGACGATGGCCATGGTCAAATCCGGTGAAACGATTGATCTCTCAGCAATTGAGGGCGTTAAGGTCGATAAGCATTCAACTGGCGGTGTTGGCGATACGACGACGCTTGTACTCGCCCCTCTAGTTGCGGCATTGGATATTCCGGTAGCCAAGATGTCAGGCCGTGGGCTTGGCCATACAGGCGGTACGATTGATAAGCTCGAGGCAATCGAAGGCTTCCATGTGGAAATTACGAAGGACGAGTTCGTAAACCTGGTTAACAACCATAAAATTGCGGTAATCGGTCAGACAGGCAACTTAACGCCTGCGGACAAGAAGTTGTATGCCTTGCGTGACGTTACGGCAACGGTTAATTCCATTCCGCTTATCGCAAGCTCCATCATGAGCAAGAAGATCGCGGCAGGTTCCGATGCCATCGTCCTCGATGTGAAGACTGGAGCAGGGGCCTTCATGAAGACGGCTGAGGATGCGAAGGAATTGGCGCATGCGATGGTCAGCATCGGCAACAATGTCGGTCGCAAGACGATGGCTGTTATATCCGATATGAGCCAACCGCTTGGACGTGCAATCGGCAACTCGCTTGAAGTACAGGAAGCGATTGATACACTGCGTGGACATGGCCCTGAGGATCTGGAAGAGCTGTGCTTCGCGCTCGGCAGACAGATGGTATTCCTTGCTGGCAAGGCGTCCTCCTTGGAAGAGGCGGAAGAGAAGCTGAAGGAAGTCATCACGAACGGCAAGGCGTTGGAGAAGTTCAAGGAATTCATCGCGAACCAAGGCGGCAATCCAGAGGTCGTCGACGATCCGAACAAGCTGCCGCAGGCTGCTTATAAGATCGAAGTTCCTGCTAAGGAAGACGGCGTAGTGGCAGAAATCGTCGCTGACGAGATTGGTACAGCAGCGATGCTGCTTGGCGCTGGCCGCGCAACGAAGGAGTCCGAAATCGATCTTGCTGTAGGCTTGATGCTGAACAAGAAGATTGGAGATTCGGTTAAGGCAGGGGAGTCCTTGGTAACGATTCATGCGAATCGTGAGAACGTGGATGACGTTATTGCGAAGATTTATGAGAACATTCGGATTAGCGACCATGCAGAGGCACCAGTGCTTGTCCATGATATCGTAACGGAATAAGTTCTGGTGCAATGGAGAGCAGGATTGCGGGCAGATGCCTTGCAGCCTGCTCTTTTTCTTTTTCATGCAGATTTTTTCAGAGAAGCAGAAATAATGGGGTGTACATCTTATCAAATAACGTTAACGCCTATCACTTCGCACAATACGTACCCGGCATGGATAGAGGAATCGAAATCATGCTATCATGAACTCAACAATATCGTAAGGGGGAGCTGCATGAGATATTTTCCGCTCGGAGATACGGCGGTTGTCGTGGAATTTGGTACCCTCATCGGGCAGGCTGCACATGAGCAAGTTCGGTTGTTGTCACTCTACCTTGACGAACATCCGCTGCAAGGGATGATTGAATACGTCCCTTCTTATACGACTGTAACCGTATTTTATAATCCGGGTCTGCTGCGGTATGATGAGGCACAAGCGCGGCTGGAAATTGCTGTTGCTCAATCGTTACATATGAAGCTTGAATGCAATATTCGAACTGTCAACATACCGGTATGCTATGGTGGGAGCTTCGGTCCTGATTTGAATGAAGTCGCCGCGATTAACCAGCTGTCACCAGATGAGGCTGTTCACATTCATAGCAGCGGGGAATATGTAGTCTATTTGCTTGGGTTTGCGCCAGGATTTCCGTTTCTGGGAGGAATGTCGAAGCGGATTGCCGCACCAAGGCGTTCCACTCCACGGCTTGCGATTCCATCAGGTACAGTAGGGATTGCCGGCATGCAAACGGGAGTGTATCCAATCGTCACGCCCGGCGGCTGGCAGTTGATCGGTCGGACACCCGTGCCGTTATTTCGTCCGGATATGAATCCTCCAACCTTGCTAAGAGCAGGGGATAGAATACGTTTTTTGCCTATTACAGAAGAAGAATACGCGAAATGGGAGGAGCGCGGGTCATGTGTATCCGGGTAAAATCGGCGGGCATGCTGACAACGGTTCAGGATCTCGGCCGCTTTGGGTTGCAAAAGTACGGTGTACTAACAAGTGGCGCAATGGATGGGGTCGCACTCAGGCTGGCGAACTTGCTGGCAGGAAATGAAGAGGGCGCGGCAGCTTTAGAGATTACGTTGCTTGGGCCGCAACTTATATTTGAAAAGGGTGCCGTAATCGCTCTAGCGGGGGGCAACTTGTCTCCTAGCATTGATGGAATGAGCATTCCGCTATGGCGTCCCGTGTATGTTCCTGCAGGAAGCACATTACAATTCGGGAGAACTGTATCGGGCTGCAGAACCTATCTGGCGATAAGCGGCGGGATATCCGTCCCGGAAGCGATGGGTAGTCGCAGCACTTATTTACGGGCAGGAATAGGTGGATTGCATGGTCGAGCGCTTGAAGCTGGAGATGTACTGGAGATGGGAGAAGCTGCTGAACCGTTCAAGTTATGTTCTCTTGAAACGATTGTCATGCCATGGGGGGCCAGCTTTGCGATTCGTCCTGCTTACAAAGAAAATCCGATGCTTCGCGTCGTCCGTGGTCCTGAATTCGATACATTCAGTGAAGAAAGCAAGCATCGATTATGGACGGAGCCATTCCGCGTCACGACGCAGTCGGACAGAATGGGCTACCGGCTCGCAGATGTGCCGTTGACAGTGGCAGAACCTGTTGACATGATCTCGTCTGCCGTTAGCACAGGCACGATTCAAGTACCGCCGGAAGGCAATCCGATCGTGTTGTTGGCGGATCGACAAACGGTCGGTGGATATCCGCGAATCGCTCATGTAATTAGTGTGGATTTGCCGTTCATCGCCCAAGTGAGACCGGGCGGATATATTCGATTTGCAGAGGTTACACAAGAAGAAGCACAAGATTTGTATGTGAAGCGGGAACAAGAGATTGCCCAATTCCGGCAGGGACTATCCCTGCGGATTCGTTAGGAGGGAAAGTACTATGCATCAGATCGATATAAACTGTGATATGGGTGAGAGCTTCGGCGCATATCGGCTCGGCTCGGATGAAGCAATTTTGCCGTTCGTAACATCCGTGAATATTGCTTGCGGTTTTCATGCTGGCGATCCATCCGTCATGAAACGGACTGTAGCAGCAGCACTTGAGCGTGGGGCAGCGATTGGGGCCCATCCCGGACTACCAGATCTAGCTGGATTCGGACGGCGCAACCTCGACATCACTCCTGAGGAAGCCTATGATTTGGTCGTCTATCAGGTGGGGGCGCTATACGGATTTGTAACAGCGGCTGGCGGCAAGATGCAGCATGTGAAGCCGCATGGCGCTTTGTACAACATGGCTGCAAGCAACTGCGCGCTGGCTGAGGCGATTGCCCGAGCTGTCCATGATATGAATCCAGAGCTGGTGTTATTCGGACTATCGGGAAGTGAACTGGTAAAGGCGGGTCAAGCCGTTGGACTTCGCTGTGCGCACGAAGTATTCGCAGACCGGACGTACCAAGCGGATGGTTCATTGACGCCGCGTCGGGAGTCCAATGCGCTGATCACGGATACTGAAGAAGCGGTACAGCAGGTCATTCGCATGGTAAAAGAAGGGGTTGTCTGCGCTGTCCAGGGTGTTGATGTGGCGATTCAAGCCGATACGGTATGCATTCATGGTGATGGCACACATGCACTTGCCTTTGCCCAAAGCTTGCGGCAACGGTTGAGTGATGAAGGAATTGCAGTAAGAGCCGTTTTAGCGAGGTAGGAGTTGATCCTATTATAGGACTTAGAGAGTTAACGTTATCTTCGGCTCGTTGTGAATTGATTTTTATATCGAATCCATATTATCTTGTAAGTAATCGATGAACAACGGATTGTATCTGAAGATGCATGCTTATGTTCTACTATTGATACAAAATAATCGGTTCATTTTCTGGTGCGAATGTATAGTGCACATGAATTTCC
>NZ_MAIS01000081.1:0-29343 GCF_001680695.1 Paenibacillus sp. KS1
ACCAGCTCTGATACCAGCTCTGATACCAGCAGCTTGGCTGCATACCAATCAAGGTCAGGAACTAGCAATCCGCTGTATCCTGACCTTTTTGTATGTCCACTGCTGTATATCCCTACACTACACATCTACACATCAGCATCAGTTGAGATTTGTTTATAACCATCCCAGCTCTTGTAGCATAACTACACCGTTGCATGTGATCCTTAGTTTTTTGTTGCGGTAGTCAATGACAGAACTTCCTTCGTAACGTCCACCACCAGCTGTGGTTCATCATTGATGACCATATGCCCGCTCTTCGTCGCCACAATTAGCTTGCTGTTCATTGAAATGTCCAGCATTCTCCGCTGGCCTGCCTGCCAGATTTCCTCAAGCTTCTTCGCGCCTTGTTCTGAAATGCCTGCATTTGAGAAAGGGTGTGGAATCCCTCGTGGAATCACTCTTACCGGTATATCTCCCAGCTTCTGTCCACGAATTGCATCTTCCGTGCTCCCAAGCAGCTTCACTTCCTCCTCAACGGCATCGAAATAGCTTGGCTTCGCAATCACATTGATGAACTGCGAACGCTTTTCCTTTGCAACCAGCCCTTCCAGCAAGGAATCTTGGAACAGGCGCAGCACGCCTGAGCTCTTCATAAGTCCAAGTAAGAAAGCGGATGGCCTTTCTTGATTGGTTTCCTGCGCATAGATTGATGCTGTTTCCCGCATGTAATCCTCTGTTCTAGCGTCAATTAACACTAACCCGGTCACTTCTTCCCGATAGGTCTGAGCAAATAATCGCGCATACATGCCGCCTAAGGAATGCCCAACTAGGATGTAAGGCCCCTTAATTCCCTCTTTGTCGAGTGCTTCATGCAGTTCCCTCACTATATGTTCTCCTGTTCGTTCCGTACGCGCCTTCGTACTCCAGGCATAACCTGCACGATCATACGTCACGACAGTGGCAAATGGGGCAAGCTGTGCGGGAATGTCCCCCCAAGATAAACTCGTCTCCCCGCTTCCTGCTTCCATGATGATGGTAGGAACACCTTTCCGGCTCTCGCCAGTACGCTGCAGATGAAGCTGGTAATTGCCAGAGTCAATCTGAATAAGCTTGCCCTGCATAGGGAAGGCTTGCTCTCCGAGCTTCGAAGCAATCATTTCATACACAAATCCTGAACCAATCAGAATGATGAGGAACAAAAAAGAAAACAATAACCCTTTTTTCCAACGTGCCTTCCTTATGGTCGTGTTGCTTATGAGCTCGCTCGGCATGCCGTATCCCTTCCTTCTCCACTTTTTATTTAATACATTGTATTAAAAAGAAGTATAGCATGCTGTATAAAAACGGTAAAGCGTGTATAATAGGGACATGCCAAAAATTGTTGATCATGAAAAACGAAAAAGACTTGTTGCCGAAGCGGCTATTCGCGTCATTCAGCGCGAGGGGCTTGATCATGCAACCGTTCGAACGGTTGCGGTAGAAGCTGGTTTATCTGTTGGTTCCTTGCGTCATTATTTTTCTTCACAAGTTGAGCTATTTGCCTTTTGCATGAATATTTTTCGCGAGCAGGTGGAGGAACGTTTATCCACGCTTGTGCTCGATGATCGAATACTTCCCAGCCTGCTTCAGCTTCTGATGCAGTTCATGCCTATCGACGAAGACCGAAGAACCGAAATGGAAGCATGGCTGTCGTTTACATCCAAGACGCTCACCCATTCCGAGCTGCAACATTTAAGTCATGAATTGAATGATGGGATTTATTATGTTACCAAATACGTGATAGACCTGCTGCAGGAGAAGCAGTTGGCCAAGCCAGATCTCGACTACGAAATGGAAATTGAGAAATTATATGCGCTACTTGATGGGCTCGCCCTTCACCTCATCCTTCAGCCGCAGCGCTTGCAAGCCGAGCGTGTTGAGCGAATTCTGAATGATCATCTTCATTCATTGTGTACTTGATGGGCAAAATAATTGAAAAATGAACTCACTTCGGGGTTCAGAGTTGGGCATAGTAAAAGATCGATATCCATCCCCTGGGGTGAATAATCGGTCTTTTTCCGTTCTCTGCTCGTAGTACAATTCAAGATAATGATTCAATTAGAGGAACGATATCTCTTACGAGAAAAAGAGGCCTATCCTCGCCACCAGTCAGTGACATAAGGATAAGCCTCTCTATTCCACTATTCTATTTCACGAATTCTACTTGATACCCGTTCGCCTTCAACTGATCAACGACCATATCTTGGATCACGTAATGGCCCGCACCTACAACGACAAAGTGCGTCGCGGATCCTTCTTTATCCAACAGCTCCATTAGCTTCTTCGCCATGTTCTTGTCGCGTTCGCCAAACAAGCGCTTTGCCGAATCAGTTTGTGTCATCTCTTCCGAGCTAATGAAGGATTTCGTGAACTGATCTAGATCCGCCTTCACCCATAGCTTCTGCCAAGATTGTAACAGCTCCATAGACTCATCCGGCTTGCCTGTCGGTGTCAACATGTGATCCAATGCGTCATTCAATTCCTTCTCTTGCGTCGCAACTGGAACCTTATTGAAGATATCAGCTTGCAACTTTAAGCCTTCCAGTTCGTGAACTGGCTTGCCAGCAAGCAATGCTGAATTGATGAAGTAGGAATCAATGCCAAGTGCAGCAGCTTGCGTCATCTCTTCTGCGGAACCAGTCATGCCAGCAAGCGTAAGGCTATTCGATATGGCCCACGGCTTGAAACCGTCAAAGACATCCTTCGGCAGCTGCATTTGCTCTAATGCCTTTTGCAGCTTCGCATACGTTTCCTTCGAGACATGATCCATCAATGTTGTACCATCTGTGTACGCCATCGACTGTGTGAAGTAGTCCATATCTTTGTTGCCTAGCAAGTTAGCTTCAACCCACAACGAATCTGCCTGCTTGAAAGCATCCCGCACACTCTTCTTCATCGGATACATATCAGGAGTGCCGACATGAATCGATCCGAGCAAGTAAAGTGTATTTTGACCTTTCGTTGCCTTCCAGAGAAGCCCCTTCGCTCCACCGTCAACAGCATCATACGTGTATTCTACAAGACGGCTTGCCATAACAACCGCTTGCTCAACCGTACTTGGCTTGTCTAGGTCAAGGCCTTTGCCCGTTCCGTTAACAATCCCTTTCTTCTGGAAGAAAGCAACCGGCTCGTCCGTGCCGATGTTCATCGATTCTGGCATTTCATATTGATCCAATACCCCGTATACTGCATTGATTACTGATTCTCTCGTAATGACTTTCTCGGTTGCTGGTGCTGTGAACGTATTCTTTTTCTTTAATTCCAGTGCATCCAGCTTCGCAGAAGTTGCCTTCAAGAGTGCTTGGAACTTATCTGTTGATATTGGCTGTTGGAAAGTACCGTCTGTGTACCACGTCAGTGGGAATATTCCGTACTTTTCTCCCTCATTCAGAACGCTGATCGACCAAGAACTTACTTGCGGAGCTTTGACTGGCGCTTGATTCGCCTGTGCCGGAATGACAAATCCGAGCATTGCGACTACTGCAACGAGACCGCTGGCCAGACTACGTTTGATCTTATCCCATTTGCTAGTCTTCACCAAGATTCCCCCTTTATAGCATATATGTAGTGTAGATCTCCAAACCCTACCGATTATAGCGCTTAACCTAGTGAAAGGCAATGTTATCCTAATAGATTTGTAAACAAAATATAAAATATCTGTATGTAACAAAATTGTAGGCTTCCTAAAAATATTATAAAATCAAGCTATCTGGTTTTTAATGGAGTGGCTGTAATGAATATAGCAATATGTGATAATGATAGAAATGTTGCAAATGATATTGAGGATCTACTTTCAAACATGTCCGGAATGGAATTTTCCAGCGATGTGTTTTATAGTGGCGCTGACTTGCTAAGATGCTTGCAGGCTGGGTCACATTATCATATTTATCTGCTTGATATTGAAATGCCTGGCCAAAATGGAATTGAAATTGCTTCGGTTATCCGGGAGCAGGATCGAAATGCGATCATTATCTTTATCACAGACCATAAAGAATATGTATATGAGGTTTTTGAAGTTTTGCCGTTTCGCTTTTTAAGAAAGCCTGTAACTGCTCAAAAGTTGTCCCCCATCTTGCTGGACGCTGCGGAACACATCAAAGTGTCGAAGCAGCTATTCTTTTTTCAGATCGGGCATGACAAATACCAGCTTCGCTGCAGTGACATTCTTTATTTTGAAGGGGCAGGAAGAAGGGTAATTATCCATACCAATCGAGATACCTATGAGTTTTACGGAAAAATCGCGGAGATCCTGTCTGGGCTGGATATGAATCTGTTTTGCCGGATTCACGCCTCATTCTTAGTGAATATGGAGTACATCCGCTCCATTAACAAAATGGCTATTCATTTGCAAAACGAAGCGCAATTGCCGATCAGCAAGCGCTATCTGAACGAGGTGAAACAAGCACATCTGTCCTTCATAGAACGGAGAAGCGGCAATCCATGACTTATTTTCAGACAACTACCGATGCGATCATTTTTGGGCTTGAAGTCGTTCTTAGCATGATCGAGATTCTATTTATACTGCGTCTCTTTAACAAAGTGTTTGGAGAGGCTCGGATCAATTACATCAAGCTGTATGCAGCAGCCGCTATTGCAATGCTGGCTATAACATGCGGTTTGCGAATGGTTCTGAATCCCTTCCGCCCTGCGGCGCTTCCACCCATCACCGTACTATGCAGTATGTTCTTTTTGCTATGCTATCCGCCGAATCGCCAAAAAAAGGTGTTATATATCGGGATACTTTTAACGGTATCTTATTTCTGGCTTCTATTATACGATTTGATCGTTACACCAATCGAAGATAAGAGCATTTGGCTAACACTTATTCTATGTCACGTAGGTTTTTATCTGTTATTGGAACTTATCCGAATAACGGACAAAGGGAAACAGTGGTCTATCCCTTTTCATCTTTGGCTTTTACTTATGGCCATTACCGTAGCCAGTACGGCAGCGCTAGGCGTTATGGAATATTATATTTCCAACAGGGAGGATCCCTACTCGCTGACCGTTGAAATTCCAATTAGTCTCATATTCTTGTTCATTAACCTTTCGCTGTTTGTGGTTTTTGATAAATTCTCTACTCTAATGCATACAGAACGGGAGAACACCATGCTGGAACAGCAGGTGCAATTACAGCATAGGTATTACAAGGAACTAGAGGCCGCCCATCAGCAGGTCCGGGCACTGCATCATGATATGGGGAATTATATCAGAACTGCCGAGCAGCTGGCGGCAAAGCAGGACAACAACAACGAACTCATTGGCTTTTTAAACGCTGCATCCGGCCAGCTCAAAGAAATTGAAACCGTGATTTCAACCGGGAACCAATACTTGGATTCCATATTGAACATCAAAATCGCCGAAATGCTCCACGAGGGCGTATCCGTCGAGACAGATATTCATGTACCTTCTAGCTTAAAGCTGTCATTTGAACAAGCCGTCATTATCGTTGGGAATCTGATGGATAATGCGAGAGAGGCGTGCAGGGAATTACAGTGTGGGAAGCGTTGGGTTCGCATCAACCTGTCCTACATCAACCACACGCTATTCATCCGCATTGAGAATTCAGCGAGCCCCATTCAGAAATGGGACAACGGATTGCCTGTGTCTACGAAGAACGAACCGTTTTTCCATGGATTAGGATTAAAGAACGTGAAGAAAGCCGTGGATGAACTTGGCACCATGGATGTAGAAAGCTCAAACCATTCTTTCCTAGTTCGGATTGCTTTGTATGACAGGTAACCCAATTTTGACAAAAACCCCGTCGATTTTTTACAAGTGCATAATCTCCAAGGGATCGAGTGCTACAATCTGAATGGTTGCAGCACTCTTTTGTGTGCGAACGATTTTGCTTGTAGGTTATTGATTATCAGTTTGGCATTAAAGGAACGGGGGAAAACGATGCGTAACAAAAATAACAAGAAAAATATACTCCTGATTGGCGGACTGGCGGCAGCATTGCTTGTGAGCGGTTGTTCATCAGGCATAATAACAAACCAGATTGTAGAAAGTGTCCAAGGTCTTGAGGAATTAGAAGATACAGCCAATTTCGTGAATGAGACCGTACAAAACGCTGTCTGGGATGAAGTCGCCACAGAGATTGAGGAAGAGGAAGATCTGCAAAATATAGAATGGGACGATGTCAAGGATCGTATGGCACAAAAAAAACAGAAAATAGAAGTTCACTCCATTACCGATGGCAGTCGATTGCATACGATCACAGACAATAAGCAAATCTTCGAATTTACAAAAAACCTCCATATTGAGCGGTGGAAATACCTTCGTTCCATCCCGGAAGATGCGAAGGACTTGCTTGTCTATGTAACTTGGTCGGAAAAGACGAAAACGGTGTTTGGCAACAATACGGAGGAACTTTACGAAACCAGCCGAAACACGTTATACAAAAATAAGGATGGATACTATGTGGTAATGGAACCTCTACCTTCCCTTTCCCCCATCCGCAAATTCTACTCTGAAGTGCCTGCGAATGTGGCTGAATATCTGCTCTCTCTGGCAGAGGCGGACAATAAATAAACGAACAACGATGTTGACCTGAGAAGCTGGAACAGCGACAGCTTAGGACGAGAATATAAAGTCCTAGACTGTCGCTGTTCCATTGCGTTAACGTGTCCCGTTTAGTGTAATAGATTCTCGTTAGTTTGTTGCGTCAAAATATTCTGATAAAATCCCCACTAAAACTTGCTTATAATCGTTAATATGATAGGAAGAGTTGTCCACTTTTTTCTTAGCTATATGTAAGCCATTAAATATTTCTTCTTCTAATTCCCTTCTTGCCTTAAGAACCTGCAGAGTTCCTTCTAACCCTTTGTAACTCTGCTTTTTTCCATACCCTTGGCTTGTATAATATTCTATAAATCCCTCTGACCATTCTTGAGATCTTTCTTTTACAGCCTTTCTGAAAGAATGTTCAAGATCGTTCTGTTCTACGTAAATCAACAATGGATTCAGTTGCTCCACAATTGTTGCCAGTTCTTTGACATAACTTATAACGTCTTCCTTCTTTGCAGCATATTTAATCATCCCCATAGTTACAGGATTTTGTATAAAACAACAATCAAAAACAAAGGTGTCTGTACCATTCAAAACACTCTCCGTAAACTTCTTCCATTTCTCTGTTATCAGTTTCCTGTTCAGATCTAGTGACAATTCATACACATCATTTTTGAAAACTGCATGTAGCAATTCATCTGGAAAACGTGAATCGTATTCGTTTTTTACTTTCCGATATTCTAGGAAGTAATTGTTACCATCTTTAATCATACGATTACTCAACAAATCTTTGAACTGTTCGTGGGTACTCAATAATTCATCGAATTCATTTTCCTTAAAAAAGGCGACTCCGTCATAATCAGCAGGATGATCTATATTTCCTTCTAAAAACAGCTGAGATTTAATGTTCATTTCCGTAAGAATTTCATGAACTAGTTCAGCAGTTGTTGTTTTCCCGGATCCTGGCAACCCTTCAATCAAGACTAACTTCGATCTCATAATATAGTTCCTCCATTCGTTATTAGGAGGATAAGCAGGTAAGAATCAATAGAGATGCGGTTTCCCGCGAAAATAAAAGCGGATACCATCAGGTATCCGCAGAATGGGTTTATGATATACCTTTCCCTGCATACCCTGTAAGATTAAAGAAAAGCATGCCAAATAACATAGTCTAGACACTATTACAGGCATCTTTTCGAATTGTTAATCTTTACAGAGTAATCCACATGATAAGGTTTAATGCTCCTTTGTTTGCATCTCTATTGTTCAGATTAACATTACGCATAGATAAATACAAGTAGGGGCTTTTCATACAAGCCTACCCATTCGTATTATGAGGTCACCAGAACTTTCTGGTCGACCTCCTTTTTGTATGGTCATAAGATTAAGGTAGCTGGGGATCGAACATTTCTGCCCGTGGGACTCGGATCCCGAGTGCTCTTCCGTTCATTCCCCCTACTTGTTAAACCATGATTAAGCTAGTTGGGGCTTTGATCCCGTATCACATGCGATAATGTGGAAGACAAGAAGGTTAGGCCTTTGAATAATCGATCAGGACAGAATCTAGGATTTTCAGTCCTATGCACTACCGACTGAGCTACCGAGCCTTATGTTAAATTGAGATGATCATTGAAATTTAACCAATTATCTACTTCATTGAATACAAAAAGCCCCTCGTCCAAAGAGACGAGGAGCCGCGGTACCACCCTAAATTAGAGCCTTTAAAAATACTAATAAAAAAAGCTCTCACTTAAATGAATAACAGTTATACCGGTAACCTCTACTTACCTAAAAAGGTTTCAAGGGACTGCTCCGGAGCGAACTTCATTCAACCCTTGCATAATGTTGTTTATTTCGAGAGCTTATATGGTTAACCTCCAATTATAAAGTGAATCTTCCACCATGATAACAATAGTAAGCTTCAGCTTTAAGATTTTTAATCTCTCTCAAAGACTGTTCTGCTTTCTCAACGTTTAAACAAAAGTGTGGATTAGCAATAACCAATTCATGATTCTCATGAACAGCTGCATCACCAGTAATTACACTTTTTAAACTTGGAAAATATAATGAAATATGCCCTGAAGTATGCCCTGCTGTTGCTACTACTCTACATTTGTTATCTAGGATCATATCACCATCATGTACCTTTTCATCAATTGAAACATGCTTTAAATTCTTTAATTGCTGTATAAACCATTTACCAAATTCGATTTCTTCATTTGTCATATTTTCTAGCATTTCTTCGGCTTGAACCAATCTCTCTGACTTCATTTCACCACTAATGTATTTTGATTCAATTTCACTAGCTATAATGTTAATCCAAGGATACTTTTCTTTGAAGTCATATAAGGAGCCTATATGATCATCATCATAGTGAGTAATGATTATATTCTTTAAATCCTTCATTTCATATCCACTTTTTATAATTTCATTTTCAACTAAAGTTAAAAAATTTGTATACCCTGTATCGACCAAGGTTAATTCATTATTCAATATAATTAAGCTAGGATAAATGGTTTCTTTTTGTCCATTAAATTCAAATTCAATTGGTATTTCTATTATCTTCATTTTTATTCCTCCATACTGCATATTTGTGAAACATTCGATTACCGAGTATTCTAACCATTTAAAAATTTTTAATCATTAACCTGATCCAACGGGTGAATAACAGGTAAACCAAGCAAATTGAAAATCGTTATTTCTTTCGGTACAATTAATTTCAAACATCGTATGATTCCAACCGAAGGAGCGATCACTTGCGTAAAGATACCAAAACCATCGGCGAGGTGGCCAAGCTGCTGGGCACGACCGTTAAAACCGTCCGTTATTATGACGACATTGCTCTATTGAAACCATCGAGCCACAGTGAAGGCGGACATCGGTTATATACTCCTGAAGATATTTCCCAGCTGCGGCTGATCACAACGCTGCGCTATCTGGACTTCGGCATTGATGAGATCCGCCAAGTAATGGACGGAGAGATTCAGCTCACTACAGCACTCAACTGGCAGATTGAAGCGCTGGAGACCCAGGTCAGTACGCTGACCAATATGATTTCGATTCTTCGCCAAGCCAAGGAGCATGATTCAACAGGCACTTCCCTGCATTACATGAATGAGCTGGTCGACTCTTTGTCCATGAGTGCAGATAAGCGAAAGCGGTTCATCTCCAAGAAAATAGAAGAAATACAGGCGCTCGGCCAATTGCCGTCCGAATGGCAGGATACCTTTTTATATTTGTTCAATAAATATATTGTCAATGAAGTTAAAGTGACAGCTGGGCAAACCGTAGCTTGGAACGAACTGCAAGCGCTTATGAACGATTCGCAGTACATGGAGGATCTTGTCCGTTACGAACTGCCCTTTTTCAATATGGTCAGGCACCCCCGCTTTCCCGCTGCGGCCTGGATCAGAACGCTGGAGAACCTCCGGGTCCGGGTGGAAGCGGCCCTGCAACAAAGATTATCAGCAGACAGCGCTGTTGTACAAACTATTGTTGAAGATTTTGTGATGATGTATGCGAGTCCGGAACAGTTCAGCGATAAAGCCGCCTTTTTCCGCCAATACGCTCAATCCATGCTTCATGCTCCTACCGAACGGATGGAACGCTTCAATATACTGTGCCTGCATCTCAATTCCAAATGGGACGTCGTTGTAAGAGGCAACGCCTTGCTGATGCAAGGATTACAATGGAGACTCAGACAGGAGGACGCTCATTCCGCTCCTTGTTGAAGTGTATACTCCGGATGGTCTCCAAGGTTACGGTCCAAATATTGCAAGGGCTGCCCTTTTAGATAATGGTCAAAAAAATCAAGCGTGTACTCGTTAATCAGCTCATGTGTTCTGCGCACGTCCACCCCTTCCATCCATTCAAACAAGGGGGTGAGCAGATACAGGTCCGAGAAACTCATATGTTTGCTGTGCTTAAAAGTCATCCAATAGTTCCCGGCAGCGGTTACCGGCTCATACCGGGCAAACAGCTCATCATAGTAGGCTGCAATCTCTTTCCTGTCCGTTCCCAGTGCGGCAATCTCTGCATCGCCGGTGTGGTCCACCCCTTTTAACGTGTCATCAGCACTCATGAGCAGGAAAGGCTTCTTCAAGCCGTCTGCAGGAATCCGCTTTTCACCGTAAAGCACACCATCCATATCAATACCCGCTTGTATTCTGGAATCGTCCAGCAGCATTTGCACCGTCGTGGCTCCCCCAAAGGAATGGCCGAACATGCCCACATGTTCAAGATCGATCCGGCCGGTAAACAGTCCGCCAGGGTCATTCGCAGACAATGCCTCGATTTGGTCAAGTACAAACTTCGCATCTTCCACCCAGACTTGATTTCGCCCGTCCATAAAAGAATACTTCATTTGTTCATAGCCCGTCTTGCCTTCCGAATCAAACTTCACCACATGCTGGTCTGGAAATACGGAAGCCACGCTGCTATAGGCATGTTCAATCCCTACGACAATATAGCCGTGGCTTGCCAATTGCTCGACTTGAAACGTGTTCTGATTCTTGTAGCCCATAAATCCATGCGAGAACAAAAGCACGGGATATTTAGATTCCGTATCCGCCAGCCCGGCATTTGCAATAGCATGGGTGTTGACCAGCTTCAACCCTGAGAATAAAAACTCTGGCAGCTGCAAAAATTCATGCAGTCCTTCTACATACGGAGCAGGATCAGATAAATATGGCGCCGCTTTCCCTGTAGCCTCCGAACTTGCCGGATACCAGATTTGAACCATTAATTCGCGGGAATCACCGGAGGCTTCAGTAAACTTTTCTTCCCGTGCAGAATCGGTCCAATGGTAGGTCACTGTTCCTATGGCGTAGGGGCCTGTAGGTTCCGCAAAAGAAAATACAGGGAACAGGAGCGGCAGAACAATGGCCACGGCAGCATAAACCACCGCAACTCCCCCAAAGAGTACTGTCTTCCATCGCCGCCGCGGCTTGCTTGATGATTTTGCTGCGGATCGGAAGAAAAGTCTTGCTCCTCCCGCAATCGCCCATAGTGTGATCAGATACACCGGAATCATCGGCCACCACAATCCTTCCACGAATGCATGGACAAGCAGCAAAACAGCACATATGCCGCCGCCTATCAGCCACTCGCGCTGTGATTTGGGACGCCCCAGGGTTAACCGCCCCATCAACAGTACATTAAATACGACAAGCACGATTTCAATTAATCTCATGATCTATAATCCTCCTTGGATTTCTCTTCTGGCTGCCGCCTGAATCCAAGTATAAAACCTCCTGTTAGAGGAGAATCAAGACTCTTGGTTAGTAATAAACCCATTGTTATTTAGTTAAACATGGATACGGCTTAAGAAAGTAGTCTACTTTTTGTAAAACTGAGTTAGTAAATGCTGCAAAAGTATGTAGTACAATCCACTTGGAAATGATATTCCACATCAGAATTTCATTCCTTCTTTTTAACAAAACTGCCCGTTCGTATTATAAGGTCAACCAGTTCTTTCTGGTTGATCCTTTTTTCATTAGCTTTGAGAATTGAGGTAGCCGGGTCGAACGTACCTGCCCGTGGGACTTGATCCCGAGCGCTATAATGTTCACCCCTACTTGTCATGACCATGATTGAGGCTGGTTGGGACTTGAGATCCCGTATAACAAGCGATGCTATGGAGCGACAAGATGAAATCACAGGGGCTGCCGGTAAAACTAACTTAGGAAGGTGAATTGAATGAATCCAGTGATTGGTCTGGATATTTCTAAAGATGAAAGCCATGGACAATCCTTTTTAGAACGAGGTAAACCGTACAAAGGGACGTTTCAATTCGAACATACCCAAGAAGGGCTGGCGAAGCTACTTCAAGCTATTCAGAATGTTGAAAAAGCTTCTGGACTACGTCCTTTGCTAGTTCTCGAAGCACCTGGTCATTACCAAAGTCCCGTTGTTCAGTTCTTAGAGGAGCATCATTATTTGTATATTGTCATTAATCCACTCATCTCAAATCGGCTTAGAAAGTCCAACCTTCGTAAAGTGAAGACGGATGCTGCTGATGCTTTTCTGTTTTTCAACAAACCATGTACTCTAGTCACTTGATCAATCTAAAAGTTTTGATTTCACTCATTATTCAGTACCAAGAGCATCTATCTCGATTGGAAGAGAACATAGATGCTCTTGCTAAAGAAATTGAAGAATATGATTTAATCCAGTCGATTCCCGGTATTGGTAATAAAATTGCGGCAACAATTTTATCGGAAATTGGAGAAGTCGACCGTTTTGATCATCCAAAGAAACTAGTAGCCTTTGCAGGCATTGACCCAAGTGTATTCGCTTCAGGAAAGTTTACGGCAACACGGAATCGAATTACCAAACGTGGTTCCCGGCAACTTCGTTATGCGTTAGTTATGGCTGTCCAGTGTGGACTCATCCGTTCTCGTAATATGCGACTTAAAGATTTCTATGATCGCAAGAGAGCCGAAGGGAAGCCTCATAAAGTAGCTCTGATCGCATGTGCGAATAAACTGGTTCATTGGCTTTATGTCATCCTTAAAAGTAAAAAACATTCCGTTCTGCTTAATCATTTCATGTTGGTATAACCTTCCAAAACAAAGGGATTGGAAGGTTATTTGTCATACTTATTTTTCACTATACCACATGACTGAGGTTCACTTTACTGGTAATCTTGACAAGCTATTAGCTGGTATAGTTGAACAAAGTTACCCTTGCACGTTCGTCTCGTTAAGCCTTACTATCTTTTTCAAAAACATCATTTGTCCAATATGATACGCATTATGGATACACAAATTTGAAACGACGTTCCACCACTGAGCATTGAAGTAGGAAGGGATTCTACCTTCTAGTTTTGACACTTCACAATTAGCAATAATGTCACGCCAATCGGAAAAGCCATTACTTAATCGGTGAATGGTTTTACACCAACTTTCTTCGTTTATCTTTAGGTGATCCAACCCAAATGTTTCTTTATTATTTACATTTCCATTTTCAAACATTTCATCATTAATAAAACGTGTTAGCCACATCTCGTTCCAGAAAATGAGGTGGTTCGCGATCTCCCAGATGGAATGTGGATGACCTGCTGTTTTCCAGATCGCTTCAGCAACTGATATATCATCTAAAATTGTTTTAGACGATTTAAACCAACTCTCATCATCATGACAAGCAGCCAGTTGATCGAGTAGAACTTCCTTCACACTAGTTATTATTACCACCCCAAGTTTGTTTTGTTTGACCCCTAAGTTTTTAATCTCTAAAGTTAATAATATTCTATTTTCTTCCACATTATCCTGCCCGTTAGCTTAATGATTAATTTGACTCGTCTTTATAATGAAAATGTTCGTGATGAATAGCATCCATTCCAACTAACTTTCCACTCTTTTTATGGAAATACGAAAAGTCTTTATTTATCGGCATCCGAAGTAGCTGATAATTATTATCTCTGGGCATGGCTTCAATTTGGTTAATAGCTAATTCGCGTGTTGTAAATAGTCCAACTGGAAAGAAATTAGGGAATGGCTTTGAACTATCGGCTACAAATATCCCCCAAACAAATGTATCATCCATTGTCCCCGTCCACCTTACATACTCAATAGTTATACTAAAGTACCAGTTAGTTGAATGACAAATATTTATCTGCTTTACAACTTAAAGCGAAGAAATCGCTGGCTGTTTTTGCGCAGAATAATTATTTCCCTATGATTTAGTCATTTATTTAACCATCGACTTAACAATGTATTCGCGTACAAAATCCAAAGGTCTGATGGTATTGTCCAACGTGCTTGTACACACGATAATTACCAGTCTTTTTTCAATGGAAGATGAAAGTCTAAGCTATATGGGCCGTTTTCTAATTTTAATAACATTTCATGAATATCTTTGCGTTCTCTTGCATCATTCGTTTTTCCATTCAAGTCCTCTTTAGACCAAAAACTATATCCAAGCAAGTAGCTTTGCCCCATTTCATCAAAACTCGAATAAACTCTTTGCAGTATTTCTGCAGCTTGTAAACATAGATCCAATGCTTCTTCTTTCGTATAGATACCTGCAATATAGCACATGGAAGCTACATGGATAAGTCTAACTAAATCCCAAGCCAAAACCCCTTTATCGCCCATTTTTTCTTTTATAACATGACACAATTCATATCTAAATGGGTCTGCTACTTCTTTGGATTTTTTTAATTCTTCTATGTACTGTACATTCGTCTTGCCGGAAAATAATAATTCCATAACTTCATCTGCTTCTTCTCTGGATTCAATTCCCCAATCTGCTGCTAAAATAGAAAATTCATCTTCTTTAGCCCCTTCGGTAGGAACCAATCCGCCAAACACTCCCAAATCCCTCCATGTTGCTACAGCAAAAATAGCATACGCCGCATTAAACCATTTAATTGTCTCACTTGTTTCTTTATTGCTTAATAGTGGCCTCCATTCTTGTTCAAACAATTTTTCAAGCTTTTCTACACCCCTGCCTAATAAAGACTTCGTTAAATCTAATCTCCATTCTTCTCCATCGGCACTTTTAAATAATATAACAAATCTTTTTTCGCATAATCTGTAAGGCTCTGCGATGAAAATATTAATTATATTCTCGAAGTTTACTTTTTCTTTAATACTTACATTTTGAAAATAGAAACCGTCATTGTAGGCGATAAAAATAATAGGTTTCTTAAAAAATCTTCTACGCTCTAATTTAAATATCTCTTTGCTGATTACACTCACCAATTCGTCATCTCCTTTTAAACACCCTGTTTTCCTTTATTATATATATTGGGTTGTCAACAGTAAATTTCAGACAGGATTTTTTAAAGGCTTCTTGGTGATACGGAACAGGCGTCAGATATCCCAGCGTTCGTAAATTCGATGTTTATTAAACCAGTTGACATAATCGTATAGCTCCAATTCCAGATGGTGAAGATTCGACGGATGTCCCCGCCCAAAATGAGGATTGCTAATAATCAACAAAAAATGGGCTATCATCTTGTGGATAGCCCATCAAATCAACTTTTCCTTTTATTCTTGGTACTCTGGGTGATTGTGTCGTTTACATCCGAACAAGTAACAGCCCGAGCTCATTGAAGTGTTAAATTCCATCGAGGGAATAAATCCTAATGAAATTTTCTCAAACATATGCTCATATTCTTTTTTCTCATCAAGCAATTGCTTAATGTGCTCTTCTTTCTCCCTTTCTGTCCAATCCTCGTCACAATCATCTTCATGAGCTTCTTTTATTTCCTCAATTTTTTGTTGAATTACTTCATTCAAGATGTCACGAGCTCGATTTTCATTTTGGGTTTTACATAAAGCATATACGAATCTACTAACCCAGTCTGGTGTTTTCCAATACTGTTCCCAACCTTTGTCAAACCAATAAATAGACTCATTGAAACAGCCTAATTCAAGATATAACTCTGCAACTTCTACATCACCGACAAAATCATCATCATCTTCAGAAAATACATCTAGTTTCTTCTTCGCTTCTATTTTTCTCCCAAGCTCGATTAAGCACTTAACATGACTGTACATTGCATAATCAGAATTTCGGGAACATTGAAGGAAAAAGTCTGAAGCTTCTTGTATTTGTCCAAGATGATATTTGGCAATAGCCAAATTGTTATAAGCTTCATTTGAAGGGTGTATGATCAAAGATTGGTTCAAGGCATCTGCGGCCTGTTGCCACATTTCCTTCTCAACATAAATTTCCCCCAAAATATTGTAAGGAAAATGAGATGAAGGACTTAATTCAATAGCCTCTTTGATAAGTATCAGGGCTGTTTCCTTGTCACATTCTTCATGCAGATATATCCATGCAAGGTTATTTAATGATTGTACATTACGTGATTCCCTTACGGCTTCATGGAAAAGATCTAAAGATTTGTCATATTCATTACTTTCTAAATATTCAATAGCTTTTTGATTGGCACTCAACGAATGTTTTCCCCTTTATAATCATCATTTTCCTTGTTCAACAGCCCTCAAGACCTAGCCAACATCCTCTGTCACCACTAACATGCTTGCCGACGGCGGAATAACAAGGTTGTTCCCCATACAAAGACGGCCGTCACTGCCAAAAGAGCTGCTAATGCAGCTATCGGATATAGGACAGGCCGACTCCCTAGTAGAGAATCGGCGGAAATCATCATATCGAATACCCCTCCAGCAAAAGCTCTACTACCGTCATTGCTTGGTCGAAGGAATGGCTCTCTTCCGGTTATTGCTTCAAATATGATGTACGATACTGAGAATTATGCTAAAATCATGAACACATAGATTGCGACAACATTAATAGAAAGGCGAGCGTATATGAACCAAGATATTTACATTCGCATGGCAGATGAATCTGATGCGCAGGAGCTGTTGCACATCTACGCTCCCTATGTCACCGATACGGCGATCACCTTCGAGTATACCGTACCAACTGTCCAAGAATTTGCAAGTCGAATTCGGCAGACGCTGCAAAGATACCCCTATCTAGTAATCCTTCAAAACGAGAGAATCGGCGGATATGCATATGCATCTGTCTTTAAAGGCCGTGCTGCGTATGACTGGTCAGTTGAGACAAGCGTATATCTACGGCAGGATTGTCGCGGAGCTGGACTAGGCAAGAAGCTGTATTATGCTTTGGAGGACGACTTAAAGCGGCAGAATGTTATTAACGTGAACGCATGTATCTCTTATCCATGTGAGCCGAATGAATATTTGGACAACGGCAGCGAGAAATTCCACAGCCATCTAGGCTATAAGAAGGTAGCTCATTTCACCAAATGCGCTTACAAATTTGATCAGTGGTACGATATGATCTGGATGGAGAAAATGATAGGCGATCACACAGACAAGCCCGAACCTTTCATCCCGATTACCGAGCTGTAAACGGCGGCAGTCTTAGACTGCCGCTATTTTATTGAGCTATCGTTTCCCGTTAATTCAATAACATCCACAGAGTCTTAGTATGGTAAGAACTAACGAATCACAATAATGGTTGCAATAGAAAGAGTGGATATAATAAGTATAGACTTATCATTAAAGAAATCGACAAAGCTTATGACTGAGACAAAATTCCTTTAACAAACAATGAGACACTGTGCTTGTAGAACTCTTCCTCGGTGACTAGTTGGGTCTGATATTGCCCGTGAATCAACTCGCTCATCTGAAATCCGTAGCACATCGAGAGGAAAGACATAGCGGCAAGACGCTCATCCTGTATGGCTATAACTTTTTTCTTCTGCAGGCGTTCAAAATATTCAACCAGTAAGGAGTGCAGCTTTACCGGCGGATCGGCCAGCACTCTGTCTAATTCGGGAAACATTCCTTTGTCACGGATGCCAATCAAAATGATGTCCGCATTTTTATGGAAAAACAAACGGTACTGCTGGCTTATATTCAGCAGATCGACTTCAGGATTATCGGTCGCGTCCTCTTTTAACAGCTTCTCAAATTGCGGGATATCCGAGTGTCTTTCAATGATGGCTTCCAATACGCCTTGCTTGCTTCCAAATTGCCGGAAAATCGTAGATTCATTGACTTTAGCTTCCGTTGCAATGGCTTTGGTGCTTACTCCCCGATAGCCGTTCTTTTTGATGAGCCGTGTCGCAGCTTCAATGATTCTGTCTGAAGTATGCATTGTATTTCTCCTTTTGCAGATGTTAAACCTATTCTACTACAAGTTTTGCATATGCAGCAGGATCGGGGTTCATCATTTTCATAAACGTTTATTTACAGCAAATCGCTTCTTTGTTCCCAGCGGCTTGGTTCCGTAATCTTGACATGATCAGGCACCAATTGCGTGAGCGTGCCTAATTTATCGAATGTAATCTGGATTCGGTCAGAGGGCAACAACCATTGTTCGGTCTCGATTGCGCAGCAATCCGGTATCGTTCCCATTCCTATTATCGTGCCTGGGAGCGGCGTGAAAACTTTGAGAACCTCCTCCATCACTTTTGCAGGGTGTGCAGAATACTCGGATGTGCTTCCCTTCCAGTGCAGTCTCACCCCGATGCGTACATCCACATCCAGTGCCAGCGGGTTGTCGATTTCATCCGGCGTAACTAGAAATGGCCCTATTCCTTTGCTGCGATCAAAATCTTTGCAGCGCGTCGGTCCGGTCAGCGCCTGGAAATCCGGCCACTGTACGTCGCGGACAGTACTGTCGTTAAAAATAACATAACCTGCAATGCAGTTCCCCTTCCCTGTAACAAAGGCCAGCTCCGGCTCGATATCCAGGTAGGAAGAGTACGAAGGCCAATGAATCGTATCCCCATCGCCAATTAGTGCATTATGATTACACTTATAATAACTGAAAGTTACTTTATTCGGATCTCGCTGGAATTTTTCATCAAATTTCCGTTTAAGTTTTTCTCTTTCCGGCCCTGTGTATTCTCTTTCCAACAGATTTACACCAGCATTTCTTAGATGTCTTGGTGTCAGCCCGAAATCGATAAGCGCAGCCGGATTCGGAACCGGCGGCAGCAGTCTTACTGCTGCAATCGGGCAAATTTCATTTTCATTGAATTGATGCGACTGTTCGATAGCATATTGCATCATTTCCTTAGCGGCATCATAACTTGCCGGCAAATAATGAAGATAGCTATCCATACTTTCAAGACTATCAAAGAATGTTCCCTGCTTATTCATAATTGCGGCAAAAGACACGACAAACTTCTTGTTTATTACAAGCCCAAACAAAGGTTCCTGAGATGTCTTCGTTTGAAAGGTTACTAGCTTCATGTTGCAGCGCCTCCATCCATGTAGTGTGATGTTATTCTGCGATTATCATATAGTATAGAATAAATGCATGCAAGTACTTGCTTGCATTTCTGTTTTCCATTCTCTATTATAAAGACATAGTCAGTATGCCTTACCTCAAAAACATATACGCAAAGGAGAATTCTCATGAAGTATGGACGTATTATCCAAAAACCTCGCGTTAAATTTTTTGAAGTCGCAGATGGAGTCTTTGCCGGTATTTCGCCGTATCGCGGCATCAGTTGGGCCAATGCCGGGTTCATCAACAAGGGTGAAGGGCTGGTGTATGACACGTTCTTTGATTTGTTCCATGCGCGGGAAATGCGGGAGGCTTTTATGGAAGTAAGCAACGGCAGCTCTCCCGCATATGTGGTGAACTCGCACTATAACAGCGACCATGCCTGGGGAAACAAAGTGTTTGAAGATGCTTGCATTATTATGCACAAGGAAGCGTCTAGAGAGCGTCTCACCGAAAATATCGCCTGGATGGACAGCGTCATCAGAAGAGGAAAGGATTCTCCGGAATCGACTTCGGGCGAGCGTTTTTTTGCAGCGGAATTTGAAGGATTCGACCTGGAAGGCGTAGAATGGGTGCTCCCGAATATTGAGATAAAGGACGATATCAACATCCGTCTCGGCGATACGGAAGTTATGATATACAACGTAGCTCCGGCCCACTCTGACAGTGACTTGCTGCTGTGGATGCCAAAAGAAAAAGTGCTGTTCGGCGGCGATGTCGTGTTTAACGGTTGTACGGCATACAGCGAAGAGGGAACCCTCAATTGGGTTAAAGTGCTTGATCGCATTATTGATGAAATGAAACCCGAAATCGTTGTTCCAGGACATGGCGCCATCTGCGGCCTGGACTTCGTGAAGGAGCAGAGAGACTACCTCCTGAACCTGATCAGCGAGTTCAACAAGCATTACAATGACGAAATTGATGCCTTGTCCCTAACCAAGCAAATTGATATTTCCCGCTTCCTTCATTGGATTCAGCCAGAACGCTTGTATGTTACAGTGGACATCCTATTGAAAAGCAAACGAGGGTTACCACCCCTTCCAATTTGGAACGAGGTGCCTGCTAAACTGGAAGACATGAAAGCTTTTTTGGCCGGAAAATATGGAAATCAGATCAAGCCATGGGATCCTATGAGTGTTTGGCAAGAATAGCAATTTAAAGCTAGTCTGCGAAAAACAAAAATCGGCCCTGTCGCAGACGATGCGAACAGCGGCCGTTTTTTTGGATTGTTCCACGGAATTAAAATCGGTGCTTAAGGAGCGATGCCAGTCTATAACTTTATTTTCCTAGTTTATCAAGACCTAACTTTAAGAAAGTCAGATAACATTACTGTTTAATTTCTCTTACCAGTTGCTTCGTGATATGCCTCTTTTAATAGTGGTAACACCTTTCGGAAATTATGAACTATATCTGCATTCGATTTTATGGGTCTGTCAAACCATACATTATAAACTCCCCATCTGTCCTCCTCAGGTTCTATACATACAGAAACAGATACAATATCCTCGACCTGCCAGATTACTCCTGCCCTACTTCCATCTGGCGCTTGAACAAATCCATCTCCTGTCAAGCAACCTACATCATCGTCATAATGAAGATGGTCTGTTATCTCACCATAAATAAAACCGTCAGTTTCTGTTTCTTTAATTAAAGAAAATCCCTCATAAGCACGCTTCTTCATTAATACTCCCCCTTATTGAACTTTGTTTCTCCAGTGAGGATTATCTGTCACTACATATGAGTTAAATAATGAATCAAATTTGTCACCTTCGATAGAAAAAACAGGAATTTGAGGTTCTGAAACAATCGAATTATATAGCGATTGCACTGGGTCTGAAATTGTCCAAAGGGATAATTCAGAAATAATCATATTTTTATATTCCTCAATATTTGGAAAGTCCTCTAATATTTCATCTTTTAAGAATGGTAGAGCCCTTCTCATTTCTGACACTTGTCCATTTCCAGAGAATTTCAATAAATCTCTCCAGAATGGACAAGTGACCATTACAATGATAAAGTCCTCAAACCTTTCACCGACTTTACCTGCTTGTCCCTCGGAACTAACATATATAATTGGTGAATCTTTAATATCTTCGATTAAAGCAAAAATCCCTCCAGATGCATCTTGGGCTAAAACTGTTGCTTGATAATCAATTATGAAGAAATAATCTTTCGTATTTCTACTTGCTTTAATCATTTCAAAATCAAAGTACTCCAAAAGGATATTTTGAATTTCAGCATTTGATACGATTTTTTTATATATGTTATTGGAAATCAAAAAAACACTCCTTTACATTGCTTTTATAAAATATAACATTTTAACTATCCTGCCCGTTACTTCAATGACAAAGCTGACCGCTGCTGCAGTTTGCTCAACTTCACTATCATTACCCATTAGCTTCAATGTAACTTCCATCGTGCCAAACTTTCGCAAAGAGCCTTATAAGCACGCACCGCGATATTAGCATCATCTGCAAGGATGGTGATTGAATCCTCGAGATACGAGACAATTATTCGAAAAATGAATTCTCCATCCCCTTCAATCCAGTAATAAATTTGATAAATCTCTTGTTCTTTACTGGCGTGCTCTCGTACCACTGTAGCATCTATAAATTCATCAACTATTCCCTCAGGAAGAAAAGGTAAATAAGTATGCGAACGCAGAGGCTTCCTGTACCCGTAGATGATTAGTTTATTTTCCAAGTCCCCAACAATTCTATTCGCCATCTTTAAGCTCCCATCTCTATTTGATACTACTGATATTTTCGTTATATCTCTTTTTATTATCATTAAAAATTACTTCTTGTACTCTCACAACCCCCCCCTAACGAAAGCCTTTCTCCTCAATATATTAAATAATTTATACAAAGTGTTAATGCTATTGTTAAGATTTCTATTGAACAAAAAATAGAGGAAAGTAGCTCATATAATGAACTAACTATCCTCTATATACGATACTACAATTAACACGGTATAATACTTTATTTTTCAGTCTACTATTTTCATCGGACAGTAATTAAGCTAAGAAGACGGATACTATTCGAAAAATCCGTATTGCTGTTCGTCGATTTCGAAGTCGTGTTCACCACAAATTCCATATTCAATCATTTATTCTATGATCGTAATAAGCGGCCACTGTTCCTTCCAATTCTTCTTGCTAACCCGTTCCACATAATAGCTGTGATTCGGAAACTGTGGACATCTTCTCACGACGAGCTGAAATAAATCTTCCAGTCCATACGGTGCACAAATATCCAATTGATCGTGTTCGTCCAGACGAGCACCGACAGCCGTCGCCGTTTCTGGCCAGTGATACAGTGCATCCCATGTAGATAAATAAGGTTCCACACCATTATGAGTGTGCATCCTCGCTTGGTTTTTGACCGACCATTTCTCATTGCCCGTCTGCTGGATCAGTGCCTGCTCCAAGCGAAAATCCCGTTCCTCGGATACATCATCGCGATCAAAATACACAACATCAATATCACTATGTCTGCTGCGATTATCGAACCCATGAAGCTTGTCCCATACATAGTTGCGAATGTATCCCGCCGCAATATAGCATTGCGGCAGTTGTAGCTCCTGAACGATACGCAAATCACGCATGAACGCTTCATGCTCACGCAAATATTGTTTCAGCCGTTGCTCTAGCATTCTTTACTAACCCTCATTTCCATTGGAAACTATGATTGCTTCATTCCGACCGTAATCCATCTTCCGTTTTACGATCACCGTTACCCCAGCTTGTGGCCGCAATTCGGGCAGAAATTAGAACCTTCATTCTTCGCTCCACAGTTCGGACAGAAGTTCGGCTTCTGATTTCCCTCCGTAGAAGCAGAAGTAATGGAAGCACTAGCATCGGATGATGCTGCCGATTCGCCTGTTGCCTTCTGGACTTGATTCATATTTTTCATCATTTCATTCGCCATGTTCATTCCCATCATCATGCCTGCCATATCTGAGGCCATTCCCCCACCGCTTACATCACCGGAAGCGATCCCGTCCGTCATCGCAACTTGCTGATACTTCTGCATATCGCCAATCATCTCATAGGATGCCGTCTTCGTAATCATGTCTTGGATTTCTTCTGGGTAATTGAAGCTCATGACCTGGAAGCCAGTGATGGTCATCCCCTGATCCATGACTTCCATATCGAGGTCTTCCTTCATCCCTCTTGCAATATCGAAAGCATTTGCCTGCAAATCGAATAAGTCCTTGCCTTCTCTAGAAATCCATTTCATTAACAATTGATCCAAATTGGACGTAATCCGAAGCTTTACATCTTCGACGAGATAGCTCTCTTTGACTCCGGCAATCTTATCAATCAGGGTAACATAATCATTCACCTTGAAGTTGAACGTGCCGTTCGCACGAATTGGCAAGCCGCCTGGGAGTTTCGGGTGAGGAATCAGGATTGGATTTCGCGTTCCCCATCTGACCGTGAATTCCTTCGTATTGACGAATAATACCTCTACCCGCATTCCGCTGTTGAAGCCGAACTTAAAGCCTTTGAGTGTAGAAAGGAACGGAATGATATCGGAATCAATGCTGTACTCGCCATCATCCTGAAAGATCCCTTCGATTTTGCCATTATCAATGAAGATCGCATCTTGACCCGCGCGGATAATCAGCTTGCTTCCTTTTTTGATCTCTCGATTGCTCCATTTCCAAAAGATCATATCATCGCGGAACTCTTCCCATTCCACCACATTTGCAAATTGATTCTTAAAAAACATATGCTAACCCCCGTCTCTCCCCTAAAATGATCCTCTGCTGCCGCTATGCGAATGACCACCCGAAGTCGTTCCTCCGCCTCCACTGCCTCCACCACCGCTTGAACTGGAGCTGGAGCTGCTGCTATATCTTCTCGTTCTTGTTGTACAGGTACGGATATATTGATCCGAATAATCAACCAAACCTGCCGAGTTCGGATCTTCATACGTCTGAGCATCTACGGTAACCCGTCCGCCGGAACGATATACGAGCAGCGTAACGATTCCGCCTCCAATGACTAAAGCCGCACCTAGTTGAACCCATATATTCAATAAGAGATTGTCAGGATTCACTCCCGGGCGGTAGCCCATGTATTTATGAACCGTCTTCAGATAGGTTAAAAATCCATCCTTGTATTCCTTATCCGTTAAATACGGGGCAATCTTATCTCTGATTTGATCCAATCTATCATCATCGAAATATACCTTCGCCTTATAAAATCCAGCTGCATATATCTCTCTATGTGTCATATCTACCATTAAAATGATAGCGTTGCCATGACGCATTTTATAACCTGGGCCATATTCATCATAGAAGTCTTGAGTCATTCTCTTTACATCGTAAGCAAGTGGATCATTGGTCGTATAAATAATCATATCTGTTTTTCGCTCTTCGCTGTACTGCTTTGCCAGTTCTTGCAGCTCTTCGTATTCTCGCCCAGTCAGCAGCTTTGCCTCATCGAAGATCAGCTGGTTTCCTTTTTTATAACTGGGGTCGCTCCATTTTTTGAACATGCTTGGATTGGAGCTATTCATTGCACCATTTGAACTCTCACTGCTGCTTGAACTGGTGAAGCTAGTCCCGTTTGTAGTGCTGGTGGAGGTGCTCGTAAACGTGCTGCTGGTTGTGCCTGATGTACTACTGCTCGTCGTGGTTGTCGTGCTCGTAAACGTAGTCCCATCGTTCGTGCTGCTGATTGTACTGCTAACGGTACTGTTCTTACCCGAGTCAACTGCTTCCGATCCCGCTGTTACATACTGATAGACGGACTCGATATACCTTTGAAAAGCAGCCTTATAACGGCCTTCCCCATATTCATCAGCGACAATATCGGTTATGCTGCTTAGCCGTTCATCGTCCAAATGATCTGCCGCCTTTTGAAATACATTTATGTAGATTTTCTCATGATTCGTATTCAGAATCAGCACGGCTGCATTACTGACAGAAAAATCTTCATTGGAGTTATTTTTCGCGTATAAATCCTGAAGCACTTCCCAAGTCCCTTGATCTTTATCTGTTAGAATCCCGATGATATTAATCCCTATTTCCGATCCATACCGATTGGCCAGCTCATTCAATTCTTTTACTTCCTTCTTACTGAGTACACCCACGGAATCATCAATTAACTGCTTGTTATTCTTGGCAGCCGCACTGACACTTCCCCTGATCATCTCCATGGGGATGGCGAGCAGCAATGCTGCGAACAGCAGGACGACAGCGATAACGCGATGCCTTCTCATCAGAATTTCCCTCCTATATACAAATAGGACACAAGCTGAAATACGAGGAAGAATATCGCCGATAATCCCGCAAACCATGCGAACACCTTCGACTTGCTGATCGGGGGCTTGCCGACCACCTTGCCCGTCTGTCCATTCATCGCAAACGTATATTCCAGTTTATTATAGTCATAATGCAATACCCAGACCGGAAGCAGAACATAGTCAGCTCGCTGCGTCTCCGTGTGAATATGAACATTGTCATACTTCGCTGACGTATACTCCGTTACGGTTGAATCTATGAATTCAAAAATATACTCTTTTATTTTTTCCTTTACACGCGGCAGCAGCTCTTCCTCGTTATAACTATACGTTTCAGCAACATAACCTGCTAAGTAGGGAGTCTTAAAGTTCTCAAGCTTTTCATAGGGAAAAGGTTCAAGCTTATCCATAAGTTCATCTGTCATCTTTGCCGAAGCATCTACCGGAACTTTTATATAATCCAGGCAAATCTCGCGATAGAAATCATAGTGTGCTGTTTCCGTATAATCGTAATCGCCTGAGCGGTATTTGCTGACCTTCGTGGCGCTGCCATGAACCTCAATTTCATTCTGCAAATCATAGAGCCAGAATGGGACATACATCCCTGTAATTCCTTTAATTCGATTCGCCGACATGAACCCTTTCGGAGTAATGAGTCCCCTTCCACACCATCTTTTGAACTCCATCACTGCTTCTTCCTTGCTAATGGCAAACGGAATAATCTTCACTGGCGCCAAATTCCCAGTCAATCGATCTCCTAATACAACGGCTGATCCACAAAAGCTGCAGCTCGTTGCGCTCGTCTCTGCTTCTGTGATAATGACAGCGCCACAGCTATGGCAGTGATATTCCTCTGCAGCATCTTCCTCTGTGAACACGTATTTGGTCAACGGATCCTGCATGTCTTGAACATTGTCTTCTCTTCCACAGCTATGACAGGTTAACATCTCCGAATACGTGTCATACTCCATCCCGCTACCACAGTTCGAGCATTTATATTCAATAACCGGCAACCTATTCACCCCTAGAGCATAGAAAGTATCTATTTATATGTAGTGCCTATGAATCGAGATTCAATTCTTTTCCTTCTTCAACTGCTCGATCAGCTCGTCCAAATCGTCTTTCTTCTCACCTCGAAGTTCAGCAAGCGCCATCGCTTCGTCGTAAGCGCGGTTCACCTTGTCTTCCATCGCATCGAATGCCGAAGCAGCCTTATCTCCATGTATAGAGCTGCTCGCATTTAATCGTTCCTGTGCTTGGGCCGCTGCAAGCTTTCCCTTAAGTGCTGCACGCCGCGCCTCCAGCTCGCCGATATCAGAGACCAGCTTATCCTGCAGCTGCTTCATTTGAGAAGCATTTGAAGCTGCCATGTCATAAGCGGTTTGCAGCTGCTCCAACTTTTCCGATTGAACTGCCTTTTTCTCTAAAAAAGTACGTGCCCCTGCTTCATTCCCATCTGCCGCTGATTTCTCCGCATATCGCTGCAGTTTTGCGATTTCTGCTTCGCATTCGTCCAATGCTCGTTTGGCTCGCTGCTCTGCTGCAACAACGGAAGCCGTCTCAGCCTTCACTTTGCCGAGATCACTGCTCAACATTCGCATGTAGTCATCAATGATTTTCTCAGGATCTTCTGACTTCTGAAATAGACTATTGATATTGATGGACATGAGTTCCTTGACTCTCGATAAGATTTCGATAATGCTTCCCTCCATTAGAAGAATTTTCATCTCCAATCTATACGTTAATCATACAGCAAATATAGGTAAAAAGGATGGGAAATTCGACATTTTGAACTGCGGATCGATTTCTTGCGACATGTGTAAGTTCACATACCCTGAATTCGATATGGACAGGCAATACGACTGATAAGTTCACAAAAAAAGACCAAGTTTATTAGCTAAACTTGGCCTTTATATCTTTTATGTATTCTCCGCTGGTTACTATTTAGCTAGAGTCACATATATCCTTTTACCTACCGATTTGCTTGTTGGATAGTAAAGCTCTTTACAATGTTATCGAACTCATTCATATCCTCTTTTTTATAACGAGTTTTATCAACGAAGAACATGATCGTTACGAAATCATCATCCTTATGAAGGATCGCTATTTTCCCTATCGATCCATCCGTTTTATAATCCAATACTTTTGCATTCTCACCAGCAATCTTTCGATTTGTTTCATTAGAAACGGTATAACCTATACTACTAAGTTTTTGTTGAAATGCCTTCGTATATTGTTCTAAGTTCGAATTATCTATTGTCTGCAGAAAAATATCAACACCCATGTAATAATTGCTTACCATTTTTCGTTCGTTGGTTTGATATGTTGCACCCCAGTTTCCGTTCACCATAACCTGATAAAAATTATTGGACTCGCTATTGAGCAGATTAAGATATTTCGGCCCACCAATTGTAATCTTATTATCCTTCTTATTAAATTCTAATTTAGAAGTAAGCCCGAAATAATCCGTCATCGACTTCACTGGTAAATATAAAGTTCCCTCATGCATCAGTGCCTTTACATTACTGACTTCTTGTCCATTTAGATCTACCTTCACAGAGGGATACAATAGAGCTTTTACTTCTTTGTAGTTCGAAGCTGCAAATCCACTTGCTGTCCCTATAATGAATACACCCACAAAAGCCGATATGATAACACTCTTTTTCATCTGACACACCCCAATTATTGATAAGTTTTTTCATAAAACAATTTCAAATTCGTTTTTTTCACTTGGCACGGTACTGAACGCACGGAAATACATCGACATGTATACTATTATCTCTTGCATAATTAAAGATTTCCATGTATTTTTTGGGAAATATTTTAGTTTTTAATCTATCATTTCCCTACAAACAAATCGAAAATAACAAACAAAAAATACACGCCAGCATATAGGATCTGATTCCTATCTAATAACGTGCATTTCTCAATGAGGCTCCGTAGATTATGTTCTCTTCTCATTGAATATGCTCAAGGTATCTTCGTACAACTGTTGATCAATACCAAACTTTGCAGTAACCCATTCTCCCGCTCTTCAGGAGTTAGACGTGACGAAAGAAAATAAAGTTATAGACTAAAAAATAAAGTGTCAGACTAGGCAAATAAAGTTCTAGACTGTGAAAATAAAGTATTTTCTTAGTGCTTAGGCTAAGATAAGTCCCCTGTTTAAGCACTACATGCTACCCGCGTACGTTTTTTAATAAGTAATTGGAAATGGAATATAATGAGGAGGGCGTAGCCCAAGCGAAGGCGCGGGAGCGTCCTTTTTATTGAACTAACTGGCAGTTTTCTTGAGCAAGTTGTTGACTAAGATGACGGGAAAGAGTAATATTTAACCAATATCCGTAAATCAATGATGGAACAAAAGTAAATCATTAAACTCTTCACAGGAAAGGGTTTCATGACTGAGAAAACCCTAGAGTACTGATTGAAAATGCCAGTTCCAGAGTATGGCTAATACCCATCGGTTTGACCCGTTATAGTCAATTAAGGTGGCTGTGTGAAAATACAGCAACCTGGGTGGTACCGCGATTAATATCGTCCCAGAGCATTTTGCTTTGGGGCGTTTTTTATTTTGGGAGGAGTCTATATGATATTAGAAAAAGTTATAAATAGAATTGTAATACAAAGTGAATATAAGGATTTTGTTGATAAGTATATAGATAATATACTTACCGAATTTAAAGGTAAGATTCATAGCATTTATATGTGTGGCTCGATTCCAAAAGGAACTGCTAAACCTTTTAAGTCAGATGCAGACTTTACTATTGTATGTGTAAATCCCACCAAAGGGTAGCGTCAAGAATTTTGTGTAAATGAA
>NZ_MAIS01000178.1:0-3362 GCF_001680695.1 Paenibacillus sp. KS1
TTCAATCAGCTGGCATAAGGCTTCGTTGCCGGCTCCGCTCGTATCCAAGTCTCTCAAGATGAGAAATCTTCTGTAGTAGGAAATGGCTATTTTTTCGCCTCGGTTGTATCAGTTGCGGACGATGATGGAAGATGTAGTTAAAGAGGATTTTCCATTCAGAAAACGATTAATCTTATTTACAATTGAATGATGTCATTTGGCTTCCGTTGAAGGGGTACGGAATCAACGAAATTCATGAAGTGGTGGGCATGGTTGAGTTGACTAATAATACGAATCGTCACTAGGATTCATCTGGTTATTCTAGAGAGTCATGCCCGTAATGTCCTCATGTCAAAGTCATTTTGACTTCTTACTTTAGTTCTTTTTTCTTTTCTACAACCACTTTTTTTGAATCTGTCTGGATTTTATGAAACTTGTAACTCCCGTCTTGTTCTATCGCAAATTCGCCAATTGCTGAAACTTCGTAAACACCGGGTTCCTTTATTTTGTATTTGTAATTTTCTGAAGTTTTCTTGCCTGCCTCGCCCTTGAACACCCAGATCATTCCGGCTGACTTAATCGGGTAGGAGTTGATTTGTTTACCACTGCTATCCTTAATTATATAGACGAATAATTTCGTTCCACTCATCATTGTCAGGTCTTCTTCTGTTTCTTTCTTTAGATCAGCTTTGATCATAAATTCCTCATTAGCTGCTACCTTTTGCGGGGCCGAAATTTTCACTGAGAATAATTTTTGTTGCTCCGTAATCAGTCTGGTCGAAGAAGCGGGTTTTTCTGCTTCTACTGCGACAGATTGCTTTGCGCCCAAAGACGGGGAACCGAGAAAAGCCAAAAGGATCAGAGCAACTAAACATTTTTTCAAATTTATCCACCTCCACTAAAACAGACGTATATTGGTTGGTTTTTGTTTCAGTTTAAATTTAATTTTCTTAGGTTTGCTTAAAGAATCTGCCTTTTTATTTAATTTTTAAATAATATCGTTAGAAGAGAGAGAGTTGAATCGTTATTATTTAGAGGCATGTCTCATAATATCCTGAAAGGAGGTGTAGAGTGAAGCGTTCTATATTTAAGATTCAATAACGAAGAAAGGAATGAACGTGAAATGACAATCAGAAAGCTAATAGGATCGATTGCACTTTCCAGTTTCTTGCTCATCAGTTCAAGCATTAATGCCGCTGGAAATACGGAGGATAAGTATCAATGGACAACTGTCAACGGAACCATTTCTGAAATCGCGGAAATCACTCAAAAAAATTCGATGAATAAAATACCGTATCCCTTGGAGCTGACTACTGCCCCAGATAAACTAAGTGATACGGAGCTTCTGGACAATTATGCAGAAAAGCAACGAATCAAAATGGATTTTCCCAACATTAAAAAGTTAATTGAAAATGATCCTCATGAGTTCTCAGGACATTACTACGATGCCGACAAGGGTACGGTAGTCATCCAAATTACGCAGGACTCGGAATCCTTAAAAACAAAAGTTTTAAATTCCATTCAAAACCGTGACAAGGTTGAATTTCAGGTTACGAAATTTTCTTGGGCAGATATCGAAAATGCGAAAGTAACAATTATGGAGAGTGTCACGCCTGGTACTGTTCGTGCACTCATACCTGATGTGAAAAATAACAAACTGATTATTGCGATCGACGAAGATGCACACGTCAATAATGATACGGTCTCATCGCTTATCCCACAATCGAAGATGCTTGAATTTACTGCAGTACCAGCCTCGGCATTTACTCTTCACACCGATGATACGCATTACGGTTCTCCATTTCCCATGGGTTCTAAAATAGGCGGCGATATACACGAAAAAGTTCCAGGCTCGGGTGAGTATTATTATCAAATATGTACAGCGGGGTACTTCGGCGTTAATCAAAGTGATCAAGAGGTGTTGGTTACATCTGGACATTGCCAAGATAAAGCAAGAACCAATACCGCGTGGTACCAACCAATGAGGGATACACCTTCCATTGGCAATTTTGCGTTCAGAACTTCTTCGTCTGGCGATGGATCAGACAAAACCGCTGATGCCGGCTATATAACATTGAATTCAAGTTACAGTGGACGTTCAAGAGTTCCTTATCCCTCCACTTCAAATATGGCGATGACTACGGGAATCTACACAAGTGATACACCCGGCGATACAATTTATGTAAGGGGCGCTAATAGTGGAACTTTTTCGTCGGGGAAAATTGAATATTCAAATGTCGATATTTATTGGGGAGTATCTGGATATGGCTATAATCGTGCCGAGGTACTAGCTACGGGATATACGTCCATAAAAGGAGACAGTGGAGGCCCTATTCTAACCAACTATGCTTATAATAATGATCTTCAAGGTTGGACTTTTGATTTAGCCGGAATCAATACAGGAGAAATCACAATTGACAGCACTTCAAGCCCAATTGCTAATGGAAGTTATAAAGTATATGATCCTATCTGGACAACGTTTACCGATTTAAACCTTAAAGGAATCAAAATTATTTCCAAGCCTTAAAACTAAAAAGGAACATAAAAGGAATATAAAAAAATGCCGCGATTCTTGATAACAACAAGGACTGCGGCGTTTGCTTTTTTTAATTACATCGAACATTAACAGGACTCGGAATTTCCGCGCCATGAACTATGTTTTTGATAAAAAACAACCGATATTGGCAGGCGCGGGGGCTTGGGAACACTTAACTCGGAGCATGGAGTAATTCATAAAGCTGTTCTTCTATGGCTTAGTCGGGTAGGCGCAATAGTAGGAGTAGGGAGAGAAGGCCGAGCAATCGACGGTACGGTTGGCTGCCACAAACCCGATTTGGATTCATGTAGTAAATGGGGACAAATTACAGATTGGGCAAGTCTGTTTACTTATTCTGACAAAACAGCCTCTAACAGAGATATTGCATTATGTTTTGAAATAGTATTGTGCCAGCGCATGAGAAAGGCGTAATTTGTGCTTCACGTTCACGTGGAAAGGGTCTTTTCTGGATAATAAATCGTCAACGTAATTTTTATATTTCTCGAGGAATTGGGCTGCATCATGGAACAGGCTGTTACTGACGTAGCTTTCTAGTGCAACAGGCAAAACAATCAGAAACTGGTGATCCTTCAAGAGGCTCATGAGCTCTTCAATTGGCTCGGTTTGCTTTATTTCAATGTATATATAACGCTCATTCAGCTTGGAGAGCCATGCGTAATGATCACCATAAACGGCATATTGCTGAGTGACTTGCAGTGCGCCTTCAAAGTTTTTCATTCCCATTAATGCGACACTCGTACAACCAGCTCTCAGCAATGTAATCATCTTGTCCTTCCTCAAACGCAATCGCACGCAGTTCCTTGGCATACTGGAGCAGCTTTGCCCA
>NZ_MAIS01000088.1:0-26661 GCF_001680695.1 Paenibacillus sp. KS1
GTTCTTTCGCACGTTCTCTCGCACGTTCTTCTGCACGTTCTTCTGCACGTTCTTTTGCACGTCTCTTCTCGCGATCTTCCGCCTTTTCTTTCGCTTTTTCATACTCCTTTTCATTACCAAACAAAGTAAGGAGGGCGTTGCCTACAGTTCGAGTAGCTTCAATCAAGATGGAAGAGGGGCCTTTGTTTGGTATTTTTTCAACTGCTGGTTTTCCTTCTAGCTCTTGCAGCTTTTGCTTGGAAAGCTGCTTCCATGCCGAATTTTGTGTTTGACTCTCCAATTTTCTAAAGTGCGTAGCCGCGTCTTGGTTCTGGCCTATCTTAGAGTAAGCCTCACCGAGTTCATAGATGAGTTCTTCGGTGTCAAGCGTGTCAGGTGGTGTATTGAGGACGTGGGTAAAATCTTCAATCACCGTCTTCGTCCGATGGAAGTACTGCTCTGGGAGATTGTAAGAGGACTTGCCGCGAAGCAGTCGGATCGTACTGTTGTGTGGGTCGGCGGCTACCGCATTGTCGAGCATTTTCAATCCTTGTTTTGACCATTTCAATTTATCAGATGCCTCTGTTTTATCTCTTGCAATCAATATCATGGTGCTGCCATAGTAAGCACCAACAAGAGGATCCAGATCATCATCGGCGTGCAGCTGTTCTAAAATCTGATGTGCTTCGTGAACAGCAGCCGCACTCCCAGCTACGCCATTCAGATAAAGTTGGATAGCTAGGGTGAGTCTTTCATTGAACGGGTCAGACGAAGTAGACACCTGATCTGACACGGAATTTAGAACAGATTCGGTCAATGAAGCATGATCATCGCTCGATGTTGAAGCCTCAATCAAGTCTGATTCTTCCATTTCGCTGGGATTAAGGTTTGTCACTCAATTTCATCCTCTCTGTACTCATGCATGAACACATTGCTAGCTTGCATGATTCTAATCATCTTTTTTCTTTGGATACATGGAGGCAAGACGCTGTGAGACTTCATTCGCCTTGACCTCATTCCCGCTATTTTGGTAGGCTTTGCTCAGTTTTCGAAGTACTCTTCTGACTTGTTTGTGGGTAAGGTAATTTGAATCTTGTTGATAACGGTCAAGGAGGAATGTGAAGTCCTCGATCGCTATTCTCGAAGAATAGAAATAAGACTCCGGCAGATGCAGGCAGACGCTTCCGCGTAAGAAGCGGATTTCTTTTTCGTTCGGATCCATTTCTACTGCTTGATTCAATACCTCCAAACTCTCGAGTGCTTTTTCTTCTTTCTCAACAAGTTTGACGGCATCACGTGATAAGAGGGCTAATGAACTACCGTAATAGGCTTCAATAAGCGCATGATGAGGCTGGGTCTCACGGAGCCTTAAAAGCTTCTCATGCGCTCTTTTCGCTGCCTGTTTGTCTCCATCAACTCCATCTTGAAGAAGCTTTTTTGCGATCTTGAATTGTTTTTCAGGAGTGCTGTCAGATGACATGTATGCCTAACCTCCAATTTGCTTCGCTATTCATTTGAAAGTCGAGTCCCTCTACGCCAACAACTCATGATTTCGAAGGTTATATAATTGCTACGATATGCGAGTCCCTACTGCATTGATTGGATGAAAAAATCAGTTTTCAGAAGATATACAGTTGTCCGAGTCAAGCATGACATTTCGTGCATTTCATATAAGGGTGACTTGGATACGTGGGGAGTACAAATAAACAATGAGAGAATGCTAGACGAATTACATGCCGCAGGTGTGGACTGAAAATGGTTAGGAGGATTTTTATGAAGGCACAAACCCATAAAATGAAGGTAACCGTGGATGAACATACATCCCATCTAGAACAATTCAAAGCATTTTTCACGAAATTGGATGAGGATGGAAGCACCATTGAGAAGCTGCCTCGGCAAAAAATCGAAGAGTATCAGTTACAAGCAATTAACGCCACGCTTGCTCATGTTTGGGACCACAATGAATATTATCGTTCAAAGCTGGAAGAAGCAGGCTTTACAGTGCCGGAGATTGAAAGCCTGGAGCAATTAACAAATGTACCGCTATTGAATAAAGATGTCATTCGAGGCGATAAGCAGAAGATCTTATGTGTAGACCCGAAAGAAATCGGGCAGGTTCACCTTACGAGCGGTACTTCGGGAAAGCCTATTTATACCTCGTACTCGTTAGCTGATCAGTATGTCTATGATTTGCTGCCGAAATATTTGGAATTGTTTAAGGAAACGGATGTTGATGTGGTAGCCGTCGCCTTGCCTTATGAATTTGCTCTGCCTGGTCTTGGGTTTCAGCGGTTGTTTCAGTTTGCATTTGGAACGGCAGTACTGTCACTTGGCAAAGGCGGTTACATGGCTCCCGTCGATAAGTCATTAGAATTGATGAAGGAGTTCCAAGCTACCGTTCTGACTACGACACCCTCTTATGCGGCGCTTTTGGCTGAAGAAAGCGAGCGGTTCGGCATCAAAATAGGAGAAGACATACGATTGAAAAAAATAGTGCTTACAGGTGAAGGCTGCTCCTATAAATTCCGTGAGCGTTTGGAAAAATGGTGGGGATGCGAAGTATCCTTCTTCTACGGTTCGACCGAATGCGGCGTCGTTGCGGTCGAATGCAGTGAGCACAAAGGTTATCACGTGATGGAGGGACATGTAAAAGTCGAAATTATTAATCCAGTTACGCAGGAAAAGCTTCCTTATGGCAAGACGGGAGAAATCGTTGTAACGACGTTGTTGCGCGAGGCCATGCCAATGGTCCGTTATCGCAGTGGGGACATCGGATATTTACAGAAATCCAAATGTGATTGTGGTCTCACGATGGACGTCCTTCATTTGAGAGGAAGAATGGAGAGTATGATTCGATTGGGGGATGAGGACTACTCACCGTTCCTATTAGAACAATTTTTGATGGAAATTCCAGATGTGGGTATGTGGTATCACTTTAAATTGAATCAGGGATCATTCAAGATTGAAGCCGAACCGTTTCGGACGGAATTAACAGATGAGCAATTGGCAACGAAAATCCGGAAGCATATGACGGATCGAATCGGCATTGATTGCGAAGTGGAAATCAGACATGATATTCCTCGAACTTTTGGCAAAGCAACGCGAATATTCACGTAAGACAGCTAGGAGCATGGGGCCAAGGATTCGCATTAACCATCCTAAAGCGCCGTGTTACGCCGAGAGGAGGTGCCCTTATGACCGATATTCAGAGGGAGCGGGAGGAGAAGTTCAAGAATTTATTAGTACGCCTAATGAAATCTCCTCTATATCAGGATCGATTAGCAAACTATAACATCGATGATATCGGGATGGAGCACATTCAAACACTGCCCTTGACAACGAAAGAAGATCTCCGGAATGCCGGTACTTTCGGACACCTAGCTGTCGAAATGAGCAAGATTGCCCAATACCACGAATCCACGGGTACAACCGGAGAACCTTCCGCTTCTTGGTTCACGCATGAAGATATGCGAGTAGGCGGAAGACAGCTTCAGGAATGCGGAGTCCGATTAACAGCGGATGATCTTGTGCTGATTCGATTCCCGTATGCCCTGGCGCTGCCCGCCTTCTTAATGCAGCAAGCTGCTTGGCAGACAGGAGCAGGGGTTGTACCTGCAAGCGGACGTACGGTAGTTACACCATATCCGAGAGTATTAAGTCTTATGAAGCGCCTACAAGTTACTGTATTAGCGGGGCTTCCGCGCGAGATGGAGCTTCTGGCTGAGACAGCGCGTCTCATTGGTTTGGATGTGAACAAAGAATTACCAGCGCTACGGGCTATATGCGTTGCTGGTGAGTTAATGAGCGAGAAACGCAAAGAGCATATCGAGAGGCTGTGGGGTGTACCCGTTTTTAATATGTATGGTTCGACTGAAACCGCGAATATTGCAACCATGTGTGAGTATGGATCGATGCATATCGTAGAGCAGGATTTTTACGTGGAAGTGCTGCATGAAGATGGTTCAGGTCCTGTTGCTCAAGGAGAAAGAGGGTTTGCGGCGATAACAACGCTCACACATCAAGCTTCTCCTCTGTTGCGATATTTTAATGAAGATATTATCTCCGTCGAACCTTCCAGGTGTGCTTGTGGGCGAGCAATGGGCAAGTTGATGCATTACGGTAGAAGTAAGGATCGAATCGTAATCGGTGATACGATTCTAGATGCTTATGACATCCAAGAAGCTGTCTATTCGTTGACACCTGCCCCAGATGCATGGAAGGTATTGGAGCAAGAAGAGGGATTGTACGTTCTTCTTGATTCGCACGATGCTGGACAATGGAGTAGGGAGGACATCCAAACTCGATTAGCTGAAAAGCTTCATTTACCAATCACCCTTCAAATCATTACCGACGCAACGCTTCTCGATCGAGTTGGGCTCGTGAATAACGCGCCATCGACCAAACCGGTATATATCCAGAAGCGAAATAAAATCTAAGCTGATGAGGGAAAGGCTGCAGTCAATTGTGAAAAAGAGGGGTGTACTCGTATTGAGCGACAAATGGAAACAATTAATTACGCAATGGGATGGAATTAACCAACAATTGCTTGATCTGATGAACGAACGTGCACGAATGGCTGCGGAAATCGTTCAAGAAAAGAATAAGCAGGGCATTTCACAAGCGGAGCCAGTTGGCAACCAACAACTACTGAAAGAGCTTGCTGCCCATTCTTTGGCGAATCCCGAAATAAAAAAAGAGGCTCCTGCCGAGCGCAAGCTTCTCGTTAGCCGCCAGCATAAGAGTGAGGATACCGTTATTCAAGTAAATCATACCAAAATCGGCGGCTCTTCGCCTATTATCGTCGCTGGCCCCTGCTCTATTGAAAGCAGAGATCAGCTGCTTACCGTTGCTTCCGCAATGAGGAATGCCGGCATTACCGTCTTACGAGGAGGCGCGTATAAACCAAGAACATCACCGTATGATTTCCAAGGCCTTGGCGAAGAAGGATTGAAAATCATGAAGGAAGTGGCTGATGAAACGGGGATGGTGACGATCAGTGAGATCATGAGCCCTATGCATATTGACACGGCAGCTCGTTACATTGACATCTTTCAGATTGGTGCCCGCAATATGCATAACTTTGATTTGCTGAAAGCCGTTGGCCAAACTCAAAAGCCTGTCTTGTTGAAACGCGGTCTCTCCGCCACACTCGAGGAATTCGTATTTGCGGCTGAATATTTGCTATCCAGCGGGAATAACCAAGTTATGTTAATTGAGCGCGGAATTCGCACCTACGAGAAATGGACGCGTAATACACTCGATATTTCTGCTGTTCCGATATTGAAACAAGAGACCCATCTCCCTGTTCTCGTGGATGTTACCCATGCGACTGGTCGTAAGGATATTATGCTTCCATGCGCGAAAGCAGCGTTAGCAGCTGGCGCGGACGGTATTATGGTCGAAGTGCATCCGAATCCGCAGGTTGCACTTTCTGATGCGAAGCAGCAGTTGAATCTTGACGAATTTCACACCTTCTTGCAGGGTCTCCGCGATTCCGGTCTCTATCGTTAGCAGCAAGTTATCATACCAGAAGTTGCTGTACACAGGTTATATATCAACACGAGCTGACATACGGCTAATGGAGGTAACTGTATGACAGATACCGATGGCAAGGACTCGCAGTATGCGGGGAAAGAATTGGACTTTTTGCAGAAACTGATTTTCGATTTGCTATTAGTGACAGATGGAAGGACAACAGATTTGCTGGAAACCTTGTTGGATGAAAAGATGCGCGTAACGGTCATTCGACAAGAGCAATTGAATGAAGTACCTGCTGATTATCAAGTGGACTCCTCTGCCGCTCCTTTATATCTGAGAGAATCATTATTGATAAGCGACAAAGGTGATTTTATCGTTTCTCACAATATTGCAATCGTGAATTCAAAGTACGTACCCGCTTCTTTGTTTGAGAGTATTGCTCATAGACAAGAGGGGATTGGCAAAGCAATCAGCTCGATGGGATTACAATCCTACAGGAAAGTGGTTGATTCTGGGCTCAAGGGCGAAGAAGAGGCTGTTGATCTGTTCCAAAAGCCTCTCAATCTTCGTATCCCTGATCTGCACACTACTAAAATCCCTTACAAGAGATATGACATTTATTTTCAGGTATTTCCAGGGATTCATATGCTTGAATATTTTAATCCAGAAGTCATTAGATACCGAGTAAACAAGGTTCTCAATTCCAAAATGGAGGGATAAAACATGAGTGAGGAAATGAAAGAACAGAAATCGACGGACAAAGAGGAAAAAGAAAAGGCGAAAGAGCAGGCTAAACTTGAGAAGAAAGCAAAGAAAAAAGAAGAAAAGAAAGAAAAGGAGAGACTGAAAGAACAGAAGGAGATTGAGAAAAAAGCTAAGAAAAAAGAAGAAGAGCAGGCAAAAGATCAAGCAAAGAAGCAAGAAAAAGCACAAAAGGAGCAAGAAAAGGCACAAAAAGAGCAAGAAAAGGCACAAAAGGAGCAAGAAAAAGCACAAAAAGAGATTGAGAAAGAGCAGCGTGAAAAAGAAAAAAAGGAAAAAGAAAAAGAAAAAAAAGCAAAAGATAAGGAAAATAAAGAGTAATAAATACATGAAAATGTAATAGGGACTGCTTTCTTATTATCGTTGAAGGAAGTGGTCCTATGTTTTCTCAATAATTCAAACCATGCTCTCGTAGCAGATGCGTGTCCAACTCAAAAAAACCTCTGGTCAATAACGTACGTTCATCAACCAAGAGGAGAAAACATGAAACAGAGAGTCAACCCTTTTATTTAATTGTAGCGATGGCAAAATTCACTTTCTCTCCCTATTGCTTTTCTGACTGTTTTTCATTTGTTCTGCGAATTCCATACCTGAATTCACCAAATGCTCACTGGCATGTTGTACGCCAATTTTAACGGCTGCGAACAGCTTTCCAGCAGGAATATCGGATGGTTGATCCGCATCCTCCATCGCATCAATAATTTGCTTCTCTGCCACATTCGCGCCGCTTTTCACCGCTACGGAATAGGTATTGGCGAAATGTAAAAATCCGTTTTTCACATCACTAAAGAACTTCGACATCCCTTGATTATTCGTTGCCAATTGTGTCATCTCCATTCTAAAATCATCTAATTCGGTGGTCTCTCTTGCTCATCATTGACTTGCAATTCTTTTTCTTCAGATAATTGCTCACTTGTCGAAACACTTTCCAAAGGTGCTTTTGGATCATCCTTTAGCATTGGAGCTGGCTGAACTTGGATGGTTCGTTCCTTTCTATCCATGAAAAATTTTAATATTGCAACAATGACTCCGACCAGAAGGACAAATGTCAGTACACCCGCTAGGGTTAGTCCGAGAATAAAGATTACACGATCAGCAAAGCCCATTTCCTTCCTATCCATGTCAATACTCACATCCTCTCACAATAGTCCAGTATATGTATGGGGTGCCTCGATAATATGGACACATGAGCACCCTCCAGCGTAATTCCACGATTGTCTATTCCATAAGGAGGATAAAGAATGAATTTCACTTTACTTCGAAATATAGCTTGTCTGTTCTTGGTTGGGTCTCTTATGATCTCCATGCAAACGCAGAACTACATATTGATGAGTTTGTGGGTATGCTGTACTGGATTGTTTTTCATTTACAAGCCAATGCGATCATTTCTCCTGACAACGATAGGCTTGGGTGCAGGATTTGCTCTCTATTTATTCATAAACTCAAGTTGGATTCACGATTTGGAGCCCAAAGAATGGGATATCCTTCTCAACAGATTGTCACTGATTTGTATCCTCATTCCCTTGCTTGTCTTAGCGCTTATTCAAAAATTACCTTTCATGCTGTATGCGAAAAAACCGCTTTGGAACGAGCGGATAGATATACCATTTATTTGGTCAGGCTTCCGTCAATCCAAAGTTAAGGTTTTCTTGCCCGTCGCAATGGCAGCGACTTCTCTTGCTTTTATGCCGTTTGTGATTCGAAACGGCTGGGGTCACGTGCAAGAGATTTGGTTATTCGCGCTCGCTTTTTCATTCATAAATGTGTTGGAGGAGATCATCTGGCGAGGGGTGCTTCTTAGTCGGTTCTCCGAACAATTAGGTGATAAGTGGGCAGTAATTGTGACTAGCGCAGGGTTTGGTTTACAGCATTATTCCCTTGGATTTCCTTGGGGCGTTTGCATCGCCTTTGCGCTGGGGGGGTTGTATTTCGGAGGAGTTACGATCAAATCCAACAGCCTCATTCCAGTCGTGGTCTGGCATACGTGGATGAATGTCCTTATGATTTTCAGCGGTCTGCTCTTATAGCCGCGAGCAGTGCTAACATTCGTTCACGGCTAGGAAAGGGAAGATAAAAAAAATTTTAGAAAATGGAGGGTTATTCAAATTTACAATGAATAAATGGTATAATTAGGTTGCTTTGTTGAGAGGAGGAAAAGGGCTGGAAGTTTATACTGCAAGGCATAACAAAAACTCCCTTCCCACACGAGGCAGTAAGAGAGTTTGTATTTCTGCTTATATTCAGTGAACGAATCCGAACGGATGAATCGTTGTGCGATTACTTAGCCAGCAGTTCAGGCAAGTTGATCTGCTCGTCAAGTTGGTCTGCGAAGCGACTCATGCATTTACAAATGAAGTCCTTGCGGCAAATCGGGCATGGAATAGTAAGCAGTCTGCTAACATGTTTGGCACCGTGATTATAAAAGACGCGGCATAGCGTACCATCTTGCAATTTTACTTTTACTTGATAAAGGTTATCGGCATCGTTGCGTTCGATTAACGTTTTTTCCTTTACAATCGGTTCATAGGTCACGTTGGCTTCACCTGCATCCTTAAATTTTTTGCAAGTAACATATTATGTTGTTTGGGCTCGTTTGTCAATTTATTTCTTCACGAAGGGTGGAAAATCCATATTCCAAAAATTAAGTATTTTCATTTGTCTTGCAGATGGTGATACATATAGTGAGCGAATGACTTTGAGACAAAATTGGAGGAGCCCACCATGCATGAGGACGACACAGAATTCAAGCATCTTAGTGAACTAATTGAAAAGAGAAACGAACTTCAAAATGAAATTAACTCCATACTTGCGCGAATGACGATGAAGCAGGAGGAGCGGGTGTCCAAACTTGCTGAGAGTATTTCCGCTTCACACAAACGCAAATAAGCCTTTCTCATAATCTTAACCAATGTTCACCTCTATATTCATAGCAGAATGCCAGGAGGTTGATAATTATATGATAAGGTACTCTGACTTAGAATCATCGGGCCACGCTTCAGTTGAAATGGGAGGCGAGCAGCAGAACGTGATGATGCCGAGAATCGAGCAAATGGTGCATGGCAATCATCCAAGGGTGACCCTCGCGCATTGGCACTCGCATTGGGAAATCAATCGTGTCGCTGGGGGCAACGGCCTATATATCATTAACGGAACACAGTATACGATCCAGCAGGGCGACATTGTGCTTATCCCACCTCAGCAATTGCATCGGGTATGCGGGACAGATCAGCTGCTGCTGGAAGCGTTTCATCTTGAGACGCCTCACCAGATGAATGGTTGGTGGGCCGAAGATATGAGTTCCGTAATACATCGTATCGGACAAACTGTGCCACATGTCCTGTATCGGTCTATGCCGCAATGCGGATTGCTATCCGAAGTGTTGATGGATGTGAAGCAAGAGCTGGCTCAGAGGGAGTTTGGCTATGTATCTATCGTTCAAGCACAATACATGCGGCTGCTGACGCTGCTTAGCAGATATGCTAGCAAACCCCTCTCTAGCTATACTCCTGCGCCATCTAGAGGTGTGCAGACGGTGAAAGAGGTCATACGCGTAATGGAAGGTCAACTAGCCTTTCCATGGACGTTGAAGAAGCTCTCTGATTTGGCACATTTAAGCCCATCCCGATTCAGTGCGTTGTTCCAACAGACGGTAGGCACATCACCACTGGATTATCTCATCAGGCTTCGATTGACATATGCAGCTCAGTTATTAACCTCTTCGAATGAAAAAATCATCGAGATTGCCGCAGAAAGTGGCTTCCGCAACCTGTCCAACTTCAATCGACTATTCAAGGATCACTTCCAAATGTCACCTAGTGAACTGCGAGATACGAATGAACAGCTAGAAGCGTAATATTATTTTTTACATGGATATCTTCTCCTCAAGACACAAGAGATGTCATTTTACACCTATTTGATGTTCATTGAATTGTCACATTTACAAAATTTGCTTCCGAAATTTACAAGAATGTATTGAGTGAAATAGGAAAGATTTTGTAATATGAGAAGTGATGAATGTAACTGACGAAGGGGCGTAGAACTGTTATGCAGAAATGGGCTATGTTCATTTTGTTCAGCATTGCGTGCCTGCTTGCCGCTGGCTTGATGCTGTTCAATATGCCGAAGCCGGAGGTCGAGGAGGCAGCTCCTGAGGGAGTCACTCTAGTTAAGCTTGTGGCAACGAGTGATTTTAAGTTCGACCAACCGGAGTATAAAGTGAAGGCTGGGGAGAAGGTTCGCATGAAGCTTGTGAACAAATCCGGCTTGCATGGTGCTGAAATTAAAGATTTAGGCATTGATCTGAAGGATGGCCAAATGGAAAAGGACGTTGTATTTGAGAAACCAGGCAAATACGAAATCCAATGTTCGGTTATGTGTGGTACAGGCCATGATGATATGAAATCGGTTCTTATTGTAGAATAATACGTTTCAGTTGAGAGAAGGGGCTGGCAAGCTCCTTTTTTTCATGCCGCAGGCAGGAACAGGAGATTGATCACCTACGCCGAATGTAGTAATGGGACGGAAGACAGAGGCTTTTAAGGATGAAGTAGAAGTCGACATTCCTCGTTCTACGCTATACCATCTCAGGGGAGGGCTAACGAATGTATTATGTAAACATGGAGCAGATCGAGCAGCGTCTTGATTTTATACCGAATCTCATACAGACAGTAGAGCAGATTATAGCGAAATGGGACGGAAGTCTACATAGCTCGTTCGCGCAGGAACGTGCGCTGCACATCGCGATCGAGATTATAACCGATGTCGGCAGCTTGCTTATTGACGGATTCTTGATGCGTGATGCAAGCAGCTATGAGGATATCGTCGAGATTATTGCTCAGGAACAAGCGGTATCACCTGAGCTTCATGCGTCATTGCTTCAGCTTGTTGTCTTGCGCAGGGCGCTGGTTCAAGATTATATCGCTTGGGAGAGAGGGGCGATACATCCTCAGCTGTCCAGCCTCCCTGTATGGCTGCCAGAATTCGCTCAATCTGTTCGCCAATTCATAACGAAGGAACTGGCACTGAAATAATTCATGTATGGTATCTTAGGCAAGGTTGTTGTCTGTATGGGAGTGATGCGATACAATGACGATACGATGACAACCAAAGTTAAGGTGGTTACATGAAACAACCAGTACGCAAATCATCCACACGTGAAGAGATTATGGGCTTACTCAAGACAAATGGGGCTATGTCTGTTGCTCAGCTTGCCAAGCAGCTGGAGATGACAGAGATGGGGGTAAGACGGCACTTATATGCCATGCAGCAGGATCATTTGCTGGACACCGAAATGGTTCGTCAGCAGATGGGTCGTCCCTTGCAAATGTATCGCTTGTCCGATACGGGCGATGAACGATTTCCGAAGCAATATCATCAGCTTATATTAGATCTGCTTCAAGAAATGGAATCTTGGCAGGATGAGAATAGTGTCCAACGTCTGTTCGAAGGCAGAAAACAGTCGATGCTGGAAAAATACACACCCCTTGTCCAAGGCAAGAATTTTGAAGCACGAATAGAAGCGCTTGGTCACATCCAAGACTCAAATGGATATATGGTAGAGACGGAGCAAGCAGACGATGGAAGCTGGCTCCTGCATGAGTACAATTGTCCGATCGCACAAGTCGCTCAGCAATATAAAGAACCGTGTGCTTGTGAACTAGCATTGTTCCGGGATTTACTGGATAGTGATGTAGAACGGACAGAATGTCTTGCTGAGCGGGGTCAGCGCTGTACGTACAAGATTCGTCCTCGAACAGACAAGCAGGAATAAATGGAATGAGTTCAGCGCACACCGTTGCACAGCCGTATTCCTGCATATGTTAGGTAGATGTAGGCAGACCCCTCAGGGGTCTGTCTTTTTGTGCTGCACAGGACAGGCATACCCAAAAAGTACAGGCATGGTTGTGTCAATACGAGCCCAACTTCCTTATACTGTCAATACGACATGGGCATGCGCCCGGTTGATTTCACAGCTAAGGAGGGGAGACGATGACGGAATGGAGCATCTTGTTGGCTGCTATTGCTTGGAGTGCTGTATGTATAGCTGCTATCGTTCTGATTATCCGTGGGATGCGCACATTGGGGAAGGCAGAAGCTAGTTTGGATGAAGGGAAGCAATTAGCTCACCAGCTCCAAGTGTTGACGCGTCGTGCTGAGGATGTGCTGAAGGAAACAGAACAGACAGTAGGAACGGTCAAGGAGTGGACACATGAATTGCAGCGTGCCCGGGATATCATTCAACGAGGAAATGATGCATTGGAGCGAATTATATCTCATGCTAGCCAGCAAGGTACGGAATCTGCAGGGAAGCAGCGATTGACGGATATCCTCCAGCTATTCGAGCTAGGATGCTCTATATGGGCCTCCATTCAAGGGAAGCTATCTGGGCGCTCTCCTAGCTCGTCTACATCTCCTAGCTCGGAGAAATAGACCGGGAACTGAGTGATGAGGAGGAAGGAAAGATGAGCAATAAGAAGTTTTGGATAGGGGCATTAATCGGAAGTGTGATTGGATCGGTATCGGCATTGCTGTTCGCACCGAAGAGCGGTCGCGAGCTGCGCAAAGATATTGCAGAGGGTGCACAGCAGGTCAGTGAACGGACACAGGAGTGGGCAAGACAGGTTGGAGAGCAGACAGACGAATTGATTTCATCCGCCAAGGGCAAGGTTGCATCCTTCAAGCAAGGCTTCAGCTCATGGAAACAGCGGAATTCAGAAGAGGCGCAAATCGCGGCCATTTCAAGTTTATCCGCTGAACATACAGCAGAACCGACTGAGAAATGGAATGAGGAAGCAGAGGCGGAAGTGAACGTGCAGGATGGAGAGAATAAGGAAGAAGTACAATAGCTGTAAGGAGACGTTAGCAGCGTTTATTGTTAAAAATCCCTACCACTTTATGCGTAAGCAATGAGATGGTAGGGATCATTGTGTTTTCAAATACGTCTAATTAGGTTGATTACCACTTGGATGGATCGATATCACCCGGATTCAACCCTTCCCAAATGTTGGGGATGTTCGCTTCTTCAGGATGTTCAAAAATTAAAAATGCAGTAGGCAAGTAACGTTCGCCATATTGGCTTGATGGTGAATTTTTGATGACGCCGTCCTTCTCGACAAGTACGGTAGACGAGCCTCCGTCCAAGTTAGCAGCGATGATTGCGCCATTCTCTAGCATAATTTTTTGGCAGTCGTATAAGTCTGCCCCGATACTATGAGGCTGGCGGCCATCAATAACAAGGAATAAAATTGCTCCATCCTCACGCTGCCCCATTACCGTCCGGGGTGCAATTCCCCAGCCGTCAGCATGATTGCGGATTTGCCCCTTGCCGTTCACGATCATGCGAGGCTGGAAGGTAACTGCTTCTTTTACCCCCATGTCGAGCAGCTCGCTCACCGAGAAGTTGCCGGCGACCATTTTCCCATCCTTATCTATTCCTACAATTTGTGTATTTTTCTTGCCTACTCCGTTGTAATATAACTTGCCGTCGTTGATGACGACTCCGATTGGTTTGAAGCCATTGCCTTCCCAGTTCGGATCTGCGAATCCACCGCCATTGACTCCTGCAAGGGCACCAGTACGTTTTACCATGCTGGAGACCTTCTCGCCTCTTCCGGCCTTGCCGGGAACGCCAATTCGAATTTTGGATGGATCGTTCACTATCATCAGATACCCACTGAACGAAGCACCGGTAGCGCCTGTACCACTTACTTCCTTATATTCGATGAGTGGTTTTTTGGTTTGTTCAGCAATGGAAGGCTTCTTGATATCAATCGTGGCTTTCTCATCTCCCATTCGCTCGAAGTTCTTCCAATACTCTTGGACACGCTTGTCTAATTCGTCCTGACCAATAATATACTTGGCCCAGTGTCGATGCTGCGTCGTGATTAGTGTATCGGCAATCAAGAACCGCATATCTGTACCGGAAGGGGTCAGGAATAACCATCCGGCGCCAAGGGAGCAAATTAGGATGAAGATAGCCGCAACCATGCGCAGAATGCGCCATACAGATCGTTTCTTCCTCGGCTTCCCTTGCTTGGGATTGCTAGTCCGCTGTTTTGCTCGAATTGCGTGGCGCGGAGGCAACGCTCGATTTTTATTGTGTTTGGAGATAGAACGCTCCGTTTGCATCTTTTTCAACCCTTTCTGATTTGTCTCCACCTATTAATGACGTTTTTTGGAAGCAAAAAGTTTCGCACCGTGTTTTGCCAGTACGGGATGGCTTGAACCTTGTCCTTCTTACTGATAAGATCGAGGTACGTTTTATTTAAAGAGTACATATGGTAAGTAAGGTCAGTCAATCAAGAGACGAAGGAAGCGGTGTATTCGTGCAGCAAGCTATAGCCATGCTCGATTCGGGTGTCGGAGGGTTGACAGTTGTCAAAGAAGTGATGCGTCAACTGCCGCGGGAGAAAGTCATCTATTTCGGTGATACAGCCCGTTCGCCTTATGGTCCTCGTACTGCCGAGGAAGTAAGGCTGTTCACCCGTCAAATCGTAGATTATCTTATTCAATTTCAGCCTAAAATGATCGTAATTGCATGCAATACAGCGACAGCCGTAGCATTGGAATATATTCGAGCTTACGTGTCCATTCCTGTAATCGGAGTCATTCATCCAGGTGCCCGTGCGGCGCTGTCCGCTACCAATAGCGGCTATGTCGGTGTTATCGGTACAGAGGGCACAATCCGCAGTGGCGCATATGAACAAGCATTGAAGCGGCTGTCCCCTCATGTTGAAGTAGTCAGCCAAGCTTGTCCTCGTCTAGCACCTCTTGTCGAGAGGGGGATGTTTAGAAACAGTGAATCAACTTCTGATGTTGTACGCGAGTCACTCGAACAGTTGCAGAATGTACCTATTGATACTCTCATTTTAGGTTGCACCCATTATCCATTCCTGTCCGATTCTATCCAAGATGCGATTGGGCCTAAGGTACAACTAATTAACTCAGCGGAAGAGACAGCGCGCGAGATCAGTACGATTTTGCAGGACAAAAGCCAGTTGGCGAATACGGAAGCGGTACCGGTTCATCAGTTTTTCTGCAGCGGCGATCCGGAAATATTCCAGAATATCGCCCGCCAGTGGCTCGGCGAGCAGATTCAGGCTACTCCAGTCATTTGGCAAATTCCTAAAATCATGTAATCCAAACTTATCATTCAATGAGATTCATGAACTTATATATGATCATGATATTTGAGGGCGTTCCTTTGAGCAGATAGTCTGCCAGATAGGAACGCCTTCTCTGTGTTACGACCTAGGGATGATCATCCTTGAAGTTATGAACCTCTATCCCGCCGCATATGCTCAACCAATAACGAATTGGGAGAGGAGCGACAATCGTGGCTGTTCCTTATCTAGTGCAAAAAGGGGATACCTATCTTCGTATTTGTGCACGTTACGGCATACAACTGCATGCGTTGATGAACGCCAACCCTCAGCTGCGCTTAGAGGGATACGCAATTCCCGGACAAGTAATTGATATTCCGGAGCTGCCGATTAATAAGTATGTAGTGCAGGCAAAAGACACGTTCTATCATATCGCTCAGCGATTCCAAGTATCGACACAGCGACTCGCCGAAGCGAATCCAACCATTGATCCGAGGAGAATCATACAAGGGCAATTGATGCTAATCCCTTACGAGTGGAGTAGGGAATGGGAGAGGAAGACCACCGAATACGGTTATGGTCAGTTAGTACGAGACATTCATCATTTGCAGAACAGTTATCCCTTCGTCCGCGTTGAACAGATCGGAATGAGTGTGCTGGGTAAGCCGATTCCCGCAATTGTAATCGGCAACGGTACTGTGCCCGTACATGCGAATGGTTCCGTACATGCAAATGAATGGATCACATCGGCGCTATTGATGCAATTTGCCGAAGATTATGCAAGAGCCTACGACAGTGGCGGAGCATGGAACGGATGGGATCCCCTTGCTGCGTATGAGCGAACGACATTGTGGATCGTACCGATGACGAATCCTGATGGGGTAGAGCTTGTGCAAGAAGGAATCTCCCCGAATCACCCGTTCTACAATTCGATTATGGAATGGAATCAAGGCTCCCGCAGATTCCATCGTTGGAAAGCCAATATTCGCGGGATTGATCTCAATGATCAGTTCCCTGCCTTTTGGGAGGAAGAACAAGCCCGAAGGGGTGTGTATTCGCCAGCACCTCTCAACTATGGTGGGACGAGACCGCTGTCTGAGCCGGAAGCAGCTGCGCTGGCGGGATTATCAGAGCGGATTCCATTTGAGCTTGCTCTGTCCTTCCATACGCAAGGACAGGAAATATATTGGAACTATCGTGATTTCGAACCAGATGAATCCTTAGCCTGGGCAGAACGATTCCAGAGGGCAAGTGGATATCGGGCAGTGAAGTTGTCAGGCAGCGATGCAGGCTATAAGGATTGGTTCATACAGCGCTATAGGAAGCCTGGTTTCACGATTGAAGTTGGCAACGGAATAAGTCCACTGCCGCTCGATGACTTCGATGGGATGTATCGGGAAGTCGCCGCTATCATGAAGGAAGCGCTGCTTCCATAGCGAAGGCAACGATAATGGTGGGCACGCAAGGGCATTGCCGCATGCTGTTGTATGATCTCTGATTCGCTACGCACACTAACAGCAGGAGGTGTGTAACCATTGGCGAATCCAACTCCACGCAGCCCACAACGGCGACCACGTCCTAAGCGGTCTTGGCAGAGGTTGTGGCTGCTTCTCAGCTCGGTGCCAAGACTATTGACATCGAAGCGTGTTCCTTTTTGGGAGAAGGCAGTATTTGTAGGTGCAATTGTTATCTACTGGTTGATTCCGGTGGATTTGATTCCATTTATGCCGATTGATGACATTATTCTCACCTTAATTCTGCTGCCTTGGTTTTCCAAACGTGCCCTAAAATATGAAAATCCGAACCTAAAATGACGGAATGTGACGCAAAAGGTTGCTTCTCGCCCCAGGTTCCCGTACAATGACATAGAGGTTGGCGAACGCAACAATTTCATTGCGAAAGTACAACAAGACAATGGGGTAAAGCGGAGTGAAGAACAATGGCGAACGATATTCGTATTTGTGATAAATGTCGGCATATCAAAATGAAGACTTTTTTGCCGAAAGTCAAAGGTCTAGATCCGGAAGCGGATATCAAGATCGGCTGTAAGTCATACTGTGGGCATTGTGCCAAGCGAGTGTTCATCTTTATCAACGGACGATACGTAATCGCTCCGACGGAGGATGAAGCTATCGAGAAGGCGAAGCCTTTTGTGAAATAGTAAGTTTTTAACCGCATAGAAACAGCTGCGAAGCGATATCCTAATCGTTGGAGACAACTACTCTCTGTTGGAAACAGTCCATACTCTGGCGCAGGAGGCACGCAGCATGTCCAAATATGACTCAAGCTTGCAATCGCAAAACCCGATTTCGCAAGCGCAGAACGCAGTCAAGACAGCGCACAACGCTGTATCTCAAGCAATGTCACATCCTTCGGACCAATCCGTCTATCAGGCGGAGCAATCTCTTCAACACGCTGAACGTGCCGTACAACAGGCCGCAGACAGCGATAATCCACATCCGGTCCAATTAGCTGAAGAAATGCTTGCAGCGGAGCAATCCCGGTTGAATTCCATTGGTGCAGACCAACTGGATTCCTTTGAGGGATAGGTGCACGCAATTTATTGTCTTTTATCGTCATGATGTTTGTTCTTGTCCCGGACTATGTCTGGGATTTTTTTGCCCTTCCATCGCCGACATCAAGTCTTAGCATCTGGGAGTGAGGTTATGGTATTTGGAATATCAGTAGTAGTTATTTTAGCGTTTGTAATTTGGGGGTTCCTGTCCCCGGAGAGCTTATCCACGCAATCTAGCGCAGCCTTGTCATTTACGACAGAGCGGTTTGGATGGTTCTACCTGATTACGGCGCTAATCATTTTAGTATTCTGTCTTTATCTTGCATTTGGCAAGTTCGGGCACATTACACTAGGCAATGATGATGATGATCCGGAATACTCTAATATTTCTTGGTTCGCCATGCTGTTCAGTGCAGGTATGGGGATCGGGCTCGTATTCTGGGGGGTGGCCGAACCCATCAGCCATTACATAAATCCGCCAACGCTGAAAGGGATGACGCCTGGTGCTGCGAATGAAGCGCTGCGCTATTCCTTCTTCCATTGGGGATTGCATCCTTGGGGCATTTATACGCTTGTCTCGCTGGGAATCGCTTATTTTACGTTCCGAAAAGGCCATAATGGCTTGATCAGTTGGACTTTTGAGCCATTGCTTGGCGATCGGGTAAAGGGGCCGATCGGTAAGACGATCGACATATTGGCGATTATTGCAACGGCCTTCGGGGTAGCAACATCGCTAGGTCTCGGTGCGATGCAAATTAATGGTGGACTTGCCCACACATTTGGTATTCCGAGCAATGCAACGGTGCAGGTCATCATTATTGCAATTGTAACGGTGTTGTTCCTTGCTTCTGCAGTGTCGGGACTGGACAAGGGAATTCGTATTCTCAGCAATACGAATTTACTGATCGCGTTAGGCTTGCTCTTGTTCACTTTGCTGCTGGGTCCAACATCCTTTATTTTTGATTCCTTTACTACGACGCTTGGCGGTTACTTGCAAAATATTATTCAGATGAGTCTGCGGCTGACGCCGTTCACAGAAGATTCCTGGGTAGCAAGCTGGACCTTGTTCTATTGGTCGTGGTGGATAGCGTGGGCGCCATTTGTCGGTTCCTTTATTGCGCGTGTCTCCAGGGGGAGAACGATTAAGGAATTCGTACTAGGAACGATGCTGTTGCCAAGTGGATTCAGCTTTATTTGGTTCTCGGTATTCGGTGCTACGGGTCTGAAGTTGGAAATGTTCGATGGACTCCCAATCGTAGAGTCGGTCAAAGCGGACATTACGTCAGCATTGTTTGTAACACTGGATGCTCTGCCGTTTGGAAGTTATATTGCCATTCTGGCGACGCTGCTGATTATTACCTTCTTCGTTACATCAGCAGATTCCGCAACCTTCGTGCTCGGCATGATGTCGACGAATGGGAATCCGAATCCAAGTGCGCTGATTAAAATTGCATGGGGTTTATTCCAGTCCCTTATCGCAGTTGTCCTGCTGCTCGGAGGCGGCTTGGAGGCATTGCAGACCGCATCCATTCTTACAGCCCTGCCATTTGCCGTCATTCTGCTCGGGATGTGTCTGTCCATAACGAAGGCGCTTCGCAAAGAGGAGCGGGACTACCGCTTGAAGGAGAAGCGCAGACGGCGCAAGGTTGATAAGCTGTTGGAGCAGGAGGATTTACTGTAAACATTGCACTACATGATGTCTGTGCACCTTGGTTCACGGTCAGCAAGAAGATATAAGAAGAGCCGCTTGCGATGATGCAGCGGCTCTTTTCGTTGTTTATTTTATTTCTTGCGTTCACGCAATTGTTTAATTGCGTTGTTCATAATGACCTGATCTGAGATGTGAAGTCGGTTCTGCGCTTCTGCCGCGAATGGCTGGCACGCAGCTACATCAGTTGGCTGGCGTGTCCCATAATCATAGCAGGTACCGTGTTCGAGCAGTCCGTCAGCAGACGGTACATAATATATATTGCCGTTTGTGAATGAGCCATTACGGAAGACGACTAAGCGATTTGCTGAGTTCAGCAGATTTTGCCCCATGAGGTGCTTATCGCTTGCATCGATTCCGAGCCAATGCAAGAGCGTCGGCTCAACATCTAGCTGACCGCTCACGGTATCATAGGTACCTGCATTTGCTCCATCAGGCAAGTGCACGATAAGTGGCACTTGGTTTTTCATTTCAAGCATATCGAAATCACTGATCTCATATCCAAGCATGCGAGCAAGCGGTTCGCGATCTTCAATCGAATTATCATGATCCCCGTACATCATCCAAATTGTCTTATCCCATAGACCGCGCTGCTTCAAATCTTCAATCATTTCGCCCAGTGCTGCATCTACGTAATGGATAGCCTGCAAATAGTCGCCAAAGATCGTGTCCTGATATGGCTCGACATTCAGCTCCTGTTTATCTGCTGGCAGCTTGTACGGATGATGGCTGGTCAGCGTAATAAGGAAGCTATAGAATGGAGATTTGCCGTCAGCCATGTGCGCTACGGATTGGTGCAGGAATGACTTATCACCAAGTGACCACCCAAGCGGCTCGTCTATCTTATAATCGGTACGGCTCATAAAGATGTCGTACCCCATATTGCTGTACATAATATATCGATTCCAGAACCCCGCATCATAGGCATGATACGCACCAGTGGAATATCCTGACGATTTCAGAATAGATGGCAGCGAATCATACGTTTGATCTGGATAACGGATAAAGACAGACCCGGTTGGCAATGGGTGAAGGCTTGCGTTCACTCCAAAGTCTGCATCTGATGTCCGTCCTTGTCCGGTTTGATGGGAGAAACGACTGAAGTACATGCTTTCCTTCAGCAGCTTGTTCAAATTCGGTGTAATCTCTTGTCCGTTGAAGGACTTGCCGATGACAAAATTCTCAAAAGCTTCTGCCTGCACAATAATGACATTGCTGTCCTTATATTTGCCGAAGGAGGCAGGAGGCCCTTGCAGCTTCGCACGGTGGTCGTCGAACCACATCTGAGCCTTATTCAATTCTTCTTCGCTTAGCTTATTTCCGCCGAACCATTTCAGTTCAGCATAGCGGTATATATCATAGCCGTGAAATCCGAACAGCCCGGTAATGTTGTAAATGGAGGCATTCCACCAATTGCTCGAGAAGACGCCGGATGCCCATGTAGTCGTTGCTTGATGTATTGGCACAGCCATCATTAATGCGCCTATGACAAGGCTAAGAATATAGGTGATTAAGCGACTCACCCATGCCGGTCGACGGCGTCGTTCACTGCTAAGCGAGTATCCACTCCGATGTTCCCGGCGTTCCTTGGACAGTACTCTGAAATACATGATCGTCAATGGGATAACGATGATCCAATCGATGAATAGCCAGATGTCCCCGATATGGATCAAGGATGCGATACTGTCGCCAAGTGAACTAACTTGTCCAGCTTGCAGCAGCACAGGTACTGTGATGAAGTCTTGAAAATAACGAAAGTATACCAAGTCCGAAAAGATAAGAATTGTAAGTAGTACATTGAGCACAAGCAGTACCATTGTACGCCAGCGCTTCGACAGCCAGAACGTCCATCCGGCGATAAGGATAACAGCGCCTAGTGCGACGAAAAAGTCGGGTGTGGTCATCGTCATATAGGGAATCGATAGCGTTCGATCGAACCAAAACAGCTTCCACATCATGAAGATAATGAACCATACCATATCGAATCGTCCGAATATGGACGAGAAAGAAAGACGACGGCTTGAGTTGTGATACGAGCCATACATAGACGAATTCATACTTCCATCCTTTCTGTACTTTTACTTATTCAAACAATCTTCATCATACCAGATTTTACGATAATGTAATAATTGAAAAAGAAGGTACCTGTTACAGTAGTGGACTTCGTTTATATGTTTACCAATTATTTAAAAATGGAGGTATTTCCGTCAACGTTTTCTATCCGATGGATTCGATAAAAAAGCCGCCCCATCCTAATCGAGTGATGTACAACTCGATTGGATAGAGGCGGCCTCCGATTAAAATTAAGACTGTTGCTCCGGACGCGGCTTGCGTGGTGGGAGCGGGCCCATGTATTGATAAAACTGGCATTCGATATTGCCGTTGAACAGCTTGCGGCGCTTCGTTGCTGGATCGCCGATTCGATGTTCGAACTGGCGGTTTGGACTGATGACGAACATCGACCATGTCGGCAGCGTCTTATAGACGAAGCCGAGCTGGCGGATCATGCGGTCGACTTCCTCCTGCTCACTTAATCGTTCCCCGTACGGCGGGTTCGTCAATATGACGCCGTAATCTCCGGTAGGCTTAGCCTGTGCAACTGGTGCAACACGGAACTGGATCTCACGACCGAAGCCTGCGCTCTTCGCTGCTGCTTCAGCTAGGCGAATCGCTTCTGGATCAATGTCAGAGCCCATGATCTGCAGTTCAATATCGTCCCGTACAGCATCGAATGCTTCATCTCGTGCTTCTTCCCAGTATGATTCGCCGATGACGGACCATGCTTCACTGGAGAAGGAGCGGCGAAGTCCGGGAGCTACATTCCATCCAATCATAGCTGCCTCGATGAGCAGTGTGCCGGAGCCGCAGAATGGGTCATACAGCGGCCGCTCTGGATTCCAGCGGCTAAGCTGAACAAGTGCAGCGGCCATTGTTTCTTTGAGCGGGGCTTTCCCAGTCAGCTGCTTGCGATACCCACGCTTATGGAGTCCAGCCCCTGTTGTGTCTAATGTAATGGTAGCGATATCGTTAAGCAGGGATACCTCAATCCGGTATAACGGCCCTGTTTCCTCAAACCACTCAATATGGTACTGTTGCTTTAATTTATCAACAACCGCCTTCTTCACGATGCCTTGGCAGGCAGGCACACTGGACAGCTGGGATTTGTGTGAGCGTCCATCAACCGGGAATTCGCCGTGAGCCGGAATCCAATCATGCCAGTCAATGGCCTTGGTTCCTTCAAATAGCTCATCGAAGGTGCGGGCAGGGAATTGTCCCATCTTAATTAGTATGCGATCCGCGGAGCGCAGCCATAAATTGGCGCGGCACACATCCAGCGGGCCGCCAGTAAAATTGACGCGTCCGTTCTCGGTTTGGGTTTCATATCCTAGTTGCTGCAATTCGCGTGCGACGACGGATTCAAGCCCCATCGGCGTAGTTGCGATTAACGGCCAAGGTCGATTCATTGTTCTCATTCAACTCCGTTTTCTCGTCTGACTTGTACTCATATGGCATTCATCATATCATAAAAAGCAGGAGGTTGTGAAAATGTCTAATGAAGCGGTTGAAACGTATTTGGAACAGCTCTATAAGAAGGATCATGAATTAGAGAAGATTAAGGAAAATATTCGGCAACATGGCTTGCCTGATATATCCGTACACGAAGGGTACGGAAGATTGCTGACCATGCTTGTAAGTATGTCAGGGGGCAAGGATGTACTGGAGATTGGAGCCCTAGGCGGTTATAGCGGCTGCTGTCTGCTTCGCGGAATGCCGTCAGACGGCAAGCTGGTATCGCTTGAATTGCGTCAGGATTATGCGGATATTGCCAAGAACAACTTGACAGAAGCGGGATATGGAAGTCAAGTGGAATATAGAGTCGGTGAAGCGATGAACGCCTTGGCTGAGCTAGAGAAGGAGCAGGCAAGATTTGACTTCTTCTTTATTGATGCGGACAAAGGGAACTACCCGAACTACTTGGAGTATGCGATACGGCTGGCTAGACCGGGCGCCATTATTGCAGGAGATAACTTGATGCTGCGTGGACGCACCCTCGATGAATCCAAGCAAGGGCCAGCTGTACAGGCTATGCGTCTCTTCAATGAGAGAATTGCTCAGGATGAACGCCTGATCAGCACGCTGCTACCTGCCTATGACGGCTTGGCGCTCGCGATTGTTCGATAACCGTAATTTGGTGTATGAATTCCGCAGCCGAAGCCCTAAAATCATGCGTGAAGCCGTTCCTTCTTATGTTATAATATGTGACGGCAACTCGACAATGAAGGATGGATCATGATATGAAATCGGGAGAACAATGGACGTCCAAGCTTGGATTCATACTGGCTTCTGCTGGAGCCGCTATTGGTCTCGGGGCAATATGGAAGTTTCCAAATGTAGTCGCAACGAGCGGCGGCGGAGCCTTCTTTCTTGTATTTATCTTGTTTACATTCGGTATCGGTCTTCCGCTGCTCCTTGCCGAATTTTTTATCGGTCGAGGAACAGGCAAGGAAGCCGTGTCCGCTTATCGGGATCTGGCGCCGAACAGCCGTTGGCACTGGATCGGATATCTCGGGATGGCAACATGCTCGCTGCTGCTCTCCTTTTATAGTGTAGTAGGCGGGTGGATTGTACTTTATTTTCTTCGTTCAATTAGCGGGACATTGCTGGAGAACGGACGTGATTATGGGCAGTTATTCTCGCAAACCTCAGCAGATCCTTGGTTTGCGGTGCTGTCACAGGGCGCCTTTATGCTGTTGACGATAATCGTCGTGTCCAAAGGGGTTACGGCGGGCATCGAGCGTGCAAGCCGTATATTAATGCCAGGATTGTTCGTGTTGTTCCTGGTGCTGATAGTGCGTTCCTTGACGCTGCCAGGAATGTATGAAGGTATTGTATACTTTTTGAAGCCTGACTTTAGCAAGCTGTCCTCGGAAGCGCTGCTGAATGCACTGGGGCAGTCGTTCTTCTGCTTGAGCGTAGGCGGCTCTTGTATGGTGACCTACAGCTCCTATTTGAAGAAGGGGGAATCGCTTGGCAAGCCTGCACTGTCTGTCGTTGGCTTAAATGTGATGACCTCATTCATGGCGGGAATCGCCATCTTCCCTGCATTGTTCGCGTTGGGGATGAAGCCAGTGGACGGGCCTGGGTTGCTGTTCGTGACTTTGCCAAATGTTTTTGAGCAGCTTCCGTACGGCAGTGTATTTATAGCGGTTTTCCTCGCTCTGTTCCTGTTCGCAACACTAACATCAGCGTTCTCGCTGCTTGAGATCGTTGTCGCTGCCTTCTCGCATCATGATGCGGTACGTAGAAAGCGAATGTGCTGGTTGTTTGGCACGATTATTTTCTTGCTCGGCGTGCCATCTGCACTGTCGTTCGGAATAGGCAGCGAGCTGACATGGTTGAACAAGAATGTATTCGAGTGGGCAGACTTCGCGGTAACGAATGTGATGCTTCCACTAGGGGTACTGCTTATTTCCTTATTTGTCGGCTTCCGATATCCTCGGGAGCGATTGAAGGAAGAATGGAGTACGATGCCATCAATGTGGCATAAGGGGCTAATGTTATATGTAGTGCTGCTGCGCTACGTTCTGCCAATTATCGTAGGTATTGTGTTTTTGCACGGAATGAATTGGCTTCCGTTCTAAGGTACAACAATCACAGATTAGGCAACAAGCAAGTTGAGATGATGACAACGAGAAAGAACGGTTGCAGGAGGAATTCATGAAGGGTAATGAGCAATGGACTTCGAAGATTGGATTTATATTGGCCTCGGCGGGATCGGCCATTGGCCTCGGAGCGATATGGAAGTTCCCGAATGTCGTCGCCACTAGCGGTGGCGGGGCATTTTTACTTCTGTTTCTTATTTTTACATTAGGCATTGGCTTGCCGCTGCTCATTGCAGAATTTGTGATCGGTCGTGGAACAGGCAAGGAAGCAATCGGGGCATATAAAGAAATTGCGCCGGGCACGCGTTGGCATTGGACAGGATATTTAGGGATGGGAACTTGTTTCCTGCTGCTCTCCTTCTACAGTGTGGTAGGAGGCTGGATTCTACTGTATTTGGCCCGTGGTATTGTAGGGGGACTGCTCGTAGAAGGCAGAAATTATGATGAGCTGTTTGCGCAGACAGTCTCCAATCCATGGACTGCAGTCATGGCGCAGCTATCCTTCATGCTGATTACGATTGTCGTCGTCGGTCAAGGGATTAAGTCAGGCATTGAGCGAGCAAGCCGCATCTTGATGCCAGGACTGTTCATTCTATTTCTTGTCCTTATTCTTCGATCGCTGACACTTCCGGGTATGACTGAAGGGCTTGAGTACTTCCTTATGCCAGACTTCAGCAAGCTGACCGGACAAGCTATTCTGAATGCGCTCGGACAGTCCTTCTTCTGCCTCAGTGTCGGTGTATCTGTTATGGTCACATACAGCTCTTACCTGAACAAGAAGGAGTCGTTGGTGAAATCTGCGACGTCGGTCGTTAGCTTGAACGTGTTGACTTCGATTATGGCGGGAATCGCGATTTTTCCAGCGTTGTTCGCATTGGGGATGAAGCCGCAGGAAGGTCCAGGTCTGCTGTTTGGCACGCTTCCAGCACTGTTCGAGCAAATGCCTTACGGCGGAATTTTTATTACGTTATTCTTGGCGCTTTTCTTATTCGCGGCATTGACTTCCGCATTTTCGATGTTGGAAATCTTGGTGTCGGGCTTCTCGCGCGGGAATAAAATCAATCGGAAACGGCTAAGTGTGCTGTTCGGTATCTTGATCTTTTTGGCTGGTGTACCTTCTGCGTTGTCCTTCGGCGTACTGTCCGAAGTTCAGCTATTCGGCTTGACGATCTTCGAAGCTGCTGACTACGCAGTAACGAATATTTTGATGCCGCTCGGCGTACTGCTAATCGCATTATTCGTCGGCTATCGATTCCCTAAGGATCGGTTGAAGGAGGAGTTCCGTACAGAAGCAGCATGGTGGCAGAAGGGGCTTGCCCTATATGTGATGCTGTTGCGTTATGTCATTCCGATTGTCATTCTGCTCGTATTCTTGAACCTGCTGCACATTGTATAAGACATCATAGTAATCTAAGAACAGAACATACACCCCTCCGGCATGCATGCCGGAGGGGT
>NZ_MAIS01000214.1:0-1772 GCF_001680695.1 Paenibacillus sp. KS1
CTATTTACACAAGATATTTTACGCTCTCTCCCAAAGATATTGATTACGAAAGATTGTCAAATATTAAAGACAGGCTTTTGGAAGAATATCCAATAGTAACTAAGATTGATACCACAATTTGCTCCATTGACGATGTATTAAGTAAACCAAATGATTGGGGTTTTTGGGTAAAGATAATTAGTGTTTGCATATATGGTCATGACGTTGGTGAAAAAGTACCACCGATAATTATTTCTCCAGAGTTCATTTTAGACTTAAATGCAGAGACCAAGAAGGAAGTAGATCGTAGACATAGTTTACTTTCTAATGCTAGTGATAACACAATGAAAACTAGATTAATAAAAGGTTACTCTAAGAGATTAATTCGTGCATTATTCTCTTTGGTTTTAGAAGATACAGGTGTATGGCAAGATGACATTATTAAGATGAAGAATGCCATATTAAACTATTGTGAGATTGACTCCGCTTTAATTGATTATCTGTATGCTTGTTACTTGGATAGTAATGTACTTGTTGAAGAGTTTCTGGAAATTGCAGATGAAGTATATAGCTATTTTGAGAACTCCTTAAATGCAATGGCTGTCCGGGTCACACTGAGAAGCGAGTGACCACATCCAGCCCCCTAAGCCCGTCGGGACGTCACTGCATTAGGTGTTCGGCAAGCCTCATAACTATAAGCAGCGACTCTAATTAAAACATAAGACTATTGAGCTAACGGATAGTAGTATAGTTGAATGAACAAAGGAATTTAATTAAGATCCATAGAATTACTTGTAACTTCTTTTTTTTGCTTCACTTGTTTTGATAGATTACATAACGAACATAATCCAACCATAAGGAGGACTAATACATGATCATTACTGTGCAGAAGGTGCTGAATCGCCTCACCGAACCGGTTGGCCATCTGGAACCGACTGTCGATTGGATTCATGCGATTCGAAAGCCGTGGAATGAAAGTTATTCATTCCACGGCTTTGATGGTTTAGAGGATTATTTATTGCAGCGGAGAAATTATGGAAGGCAGTGAATAATTACTCTTGAGGGAGGGTTTCAAATGAACACCACATCAAAGAGTCAAACACTTGTTCATACTGTAGTTCAGGTTAGACTGCCAGTTAGAAATATCGATGAATCCGTTGCGTGGTATGAAAAGTATTTCGGCTTTACACATTGCTGGAAAACTGAAGAGGAATCAGACCTGAAGCTTGAACCAGGACCCTTTTTGTTTTTAAAACGAGTAGAACAACCAGTTCCTATCCAAATTGTATCGGACGGAAAACCCTATGCGGTTCTTTGTATGAAAACATCAGATGTATTTGAATGCTACCAACGATTTGTCGATGCTGGTGAAGAAGTGACCGAAATAACGTACACTTGGGGTATTGATCGATTTCCTGAATTCAATGTTACAGACCCTTCTGGCAATATTATTAATATAGCGAACTATCCCGATTTACATATTAATGGATTTTGAGCTATCGGTTCGCGTTGTGCTAACGGGACACGTTAGTTGAATGACTACAGCGGCAGTCTAAGACTTTATTTTTCCAGTCTTGGTTCGCCGCTGCTTCTTTTAATGGAACAGTCTAAAACATATTTTTCAAAAGCTGACGATTCATCAATTCAAAAACCGCGATAAATCAACGACTCCAGTCTAAAACTTTATTTTCACCGAACAAAACGCCTCTCCACCTTCCCATGTTGAAAGTATTGCTTCAGTTCAGCCTGTGAATGAGTTTCACTCAAAGCACGCAGCATTCTCCTATGTTAAA
>NZ_MAIS01000043.1:0-49128 GCF_001680695.1 Paenibacillus sp. KS1
ATAGGTTACTTCCGCCTTCTCAGGCGTGTAGCCTGGGATATCCAGAGCTTTCAACGTAATGGACTCGCCAATTTTACCTGAATGAGAAGTGTCATCGTTAGCGATGGACTTGCCCGTATCCTTATCGACGAACTTGATCGTGATAGGGAGTGCTGTCTTCTTGTAGAAGAAGGTATACTCGTTGTCCTTGGCCTTAAATGTGTATTGAACTTCGGCGTTCTCAGGCGTGTATCCCGGGATGTCGAGTGCCTTCAACGTAATCGTCTGTCCGTCGGTGCCGGAGAGCGAAGTATCGTCGTCAGCGATGGATTTGCCAGAGTCCTTATCCACATACTTAATTGTTAGCTTTTGTGGAGCTAGCATATATCCGAACCATACTGTTTTGTTAGGTTCCTGCAGTGTTAACGTTTCTTCTGTAGGGTCGGTGCCCTTTTTCAACACATAGTTATCAAGCTTCGGAGCAGGAACCTTGTACTTCGGCCCTATATCCAGCGCATCCTTCCCATTGACAGCGAAAGACTCGCTGTACAACTGCTCTGCAAGATCCACACGTTCGACAACCTTGCCGTCTGCGTTAATAGGCTCGCCTTGTTCATTAACCTTGTAGCCTTTAACAAGAATGGAGCCTTTGCCGAAGCTGACTTGAGGCACTTCAAAATCTTTTGTTGTACGTTGATGATTCACATCTGTATATTCCATGGTGGTTCGTCCGTTTGTCGGGTAATTGACATCAGCACTCGGATTTTTAGAAGAGTCCATTTTGATGGTATATGTCAGGGTTGCCGGACTTCCCTCTACGATGTTGCCAACGTCCCATACAAACGTTTCCGAAACTGAATCCCATTTCACCGTGCCTTGAGATGCTGTATAGTCTTGCTTTTCAACAGGTGCATTACCTTTGAAAATAAGGTTAAACATTTCACCCATCGGATCCTTGACTATAGCATTTTCAGCCGCGTAAGAAATTTTCCCTGCCAGTTCAGAGAAGACCTTCTCCAGCTCTGCGCTGTCAGACGGGTAATAGTTGTTTGCTGAAGCGCTGTTCTTTAAGACATATACAGCGTTAGCATCACTGCCGACCTCGAGCCCGATCGAATAAATGGTGATTCCTGCATCCTTGGATGTTTTGGCTTGAGATATCGTAGGAATTCCATTGTCCTTAACCGTATATTTATCTATCTTGTATCGATCTCCGAACAAGCCAGAGGATAAATCATAGCTGTTGCCGGAACCGATAGTCTTGGTGTAGTCAAAGTTGGAAAGTACAAAGTTATACTTGTTATTGGGCCATGAATAAGGAGCGGCTTTTTTTGCAGGAGAACTGAACGTTGGCGCACCGTCACTAAGCAGCACAATAAATTTATTTTTAGCTGAACTCTTTGTAGTTAGTAACTGATGTGCTGTGTTGAGAGCGCCTTGTATGTTTGTCCCTCCGGAAGCCGAGATACCCTTAATATTGTTCAGGAGCTTTTGTTTGTCATTCTGGCCAAGAAATCCGGATGATGTGTCCTCTGCGCTGGTGCTAAACGTGACAAGAGCAATTCTTGTTTTGACGTTGGACAAAAGCAGTGTGTTTACAAATTTCTCCGCTGCTTTTTTGGCATTGTCTAACCGTTTGTAGTTTTTCATACTGTCTGACTTGTCTAAGACAAGTACGACATCGGTGTCACCGGCTTCAACGTTCTTCCCTTCGGCGGTCAGAGTAATCTGCCACTCTCCTGGCGTCCCGGTTGGCTTCGCTGTCTTGCTTAATTTCACAGCACCTGGCTCTGGCCAAATTGGATCACGTGCGGCTGCATCTGCACTTTGCAGTGTGTGAGGAATAAACCCGAAGAACACGGCAAATACGCACAGCCATGTTACGGCCAACTTTACTCTACGTTTCATTCAATTCGCCACCTCATTTTTTCATTTTATTCCTCCCCTACCGAAGTGAGTCCATGCCTCCTCATTCTTATTTATATAGCTCAACGGACAGTTAATTCCGCCAGAACTTCATATAAATAAAAAAAGTCCAGCTGCAAGTAACAGAATTGTTAGTTGCAGCCGGACTATCATAGGTCGTACGACCGTTAGACTCCGAAGCTTTGCGGCCTAATCTTTCGATTAGTGTGCCCTATGTGATTGATCAATCATAACACTTCTTATTCAAGCGAAGATGACTGTAATCATAGGCATAGGGAACTATCAAGCTCAATATAGGTTACGAGGAACAATTTGTCAATGATAAGAAAATACTAGTTTGTATACATACTACAAGTATTAACCTACTAGAGTTGATTCATACCTGATAATAGATAATCAATCTATATGCCTCCAACTTTATAACTATTCATTGCTATCAGAATGGAAATAACGGATTGAATTGCTCCAATGCCCGTACGATAATGAGTAGAGCAGATAATCTAGCAATCGGCTTCAGGAATACCAAGGTGTGTCGAGTGAGACTGAATGAAGAGCAAATAGAGCTTAAGATTTTTGTAAGGATTGAGTAAGGAATTAGAGAGGAATGCCTCATACAATAAAGTCATCGGGAAGCACGCATTGAGCGGGAGGAGATACTGGCATGACGTATTTATTACGTACACATCATTTAACGAAGACGTTCCAAGGTAAAGAGGTCGTCTCGAATGTGAATATGAACATCCGTCAAGGAGAGATATATGGATTTTTGGGTCCGAATGGGGCCGGTAAGACAACAATTATGAAAATGATTACGAACTTAATTAAGCCTACAATGGGTCAAATTGAAGTATTTGGGGAAGCGCTAGCCCCCAAGTCGTATCATCTGCTGGCTCGGATGGGGACAATTATCGAATATCCTGTATTTTATGACAAGCTGTCGGCACGAGAGAATATGGAGCTGCACTGCGAGTACATGGGATATCACAACATGAAGGCCATAGATGAGGCATTGGAGCTGGTGAAGCTCAACCATGTGGGTGATAAAGCAGTTAAAGATTTCTCGCTTGGAATGAAGCAGCGGCTAGGGATCGCCAGAGCGATCACAACGAAGCCGGAGCTGCTTCTATTGGATGAACCTATTAATGGGCTGGATCCGATAGGGATTAAGGAAATACGCGATTTGCTTCTTATGCTGAGCAGACAATATGGTACAACGATATTGATATCAAGTCATCTGCTGGGTGAAATTGAGCTAGTTGCAGATACGATTGGTGTCATTAATAATGGTCGATTAATTGCAGAAGTGTCTATGGACGAGGTTCGTATGAAAAATAGCGAATATATTGAGATTGTGACGAATGATTGCACGCGAGCTGCGTTCCTGCTCGAAGATAAACTAGGCATACACAATCTACGAGTCATGGACGAGCGCATAATTCGAGTATATGATCCGAATATCCAGCAGGGTATGCTGACGAAGGAACTGGTCATGAACGATATCTTAATCGAATCGATCCATAAGAAAAACAGCTCCCTAGAGGAATACTTCTTATCATTGTTGGAAGGGGGCGATCATGTTGCGTAATTTGATAGGTTTGGAGCTTCGCAAGCATCGCATAGGAGGGTATATCCGAAACGCGATTATTGCAAATATTGTCGCGATTGCCATCTTATTCTTGATGTTATACAGTCCTAACATGATGGAAGAAGTTGTTTTCGCGGATTACACTGCCCTTTTTGTGGGTGTGGATTCATTTGTACGAATGATCTTTATCGTCTTTGCAGCAGTATTGATATCTCGGTTCATTATTGATGAATATAAATCAAAGACAATAAACATCCTATTTATGTATCCAATAAGTCGGAAAAAGATCCTCCTCAGCAAGTTGGCCATTATCGCCATCTTCACATTTAGCAATATTATTGTGTCTGAAATTGTGCTCAACGCGATCTTGTTGACAGCAAATGCAATTGTACCCATTATACAAGAGCCCCTGACTTTGTCGATAATTGGGGGAGGGGCATTGAAGTTGATCATGAATGCAATGGCTGCAAGCATTATGAGCCTCATTCCGCTATATTTTGGCATGAAAAAATATTCGACACCGACGACGATCATGTCTTCCTTGCTCATTGTTTCCATCGTGTGCTCGAATAATGGGGGAGTCTCGCTGAATTCAATCATTATCGTTCCGATCATCTTGGCACTGATCGGTGCATTCGTAATGTACATGACAATAAAGAAGGTTGAGCACGTAGATGTGGTTAATTAGTTGAATACGCTGACGTTGTCTGAGCCTGAGAAGACTTGGACAACGGGAAATTAAAACAAATTAAAAAACAGGAATTGCTATTTGGGTAACCATGTGGTAAGATGACTATATTCAAATTTGACCTGATTCACATATTGCAGAGGGTTATTTTGAAGCTAGAATAACCTTGTCCAATATGTGAATTTTATTTATTTATGTAAATAAGAGGTCATGTAAATTTTAGGAGGTATTTGTTCATGCAAACAGGTACAGTTAAATGGTTCAACGCAGAAAAAGGTTTCGGTTTTATCGAAGTTGAAGGCGGCAACGATGTATTCGTACACTTCTCCGCAATCACTGGCGACGGCTTCAAAACGTTGGACGAAGGCCAACGCGTTGAGTTCAACGTAGTTGAAGGCAACCGTGGACCACAAGCTGAGAACGTTGTAAAGCTGTAAGACACGAAATTACAATGCCCCAGACCTAAGGTTTGGGGCATTTATTAATTTTATGCGGCAGGGATGCCGTATGAATAGCAAAGAGCCGTCCTCAGGGGCGGCTCTTTGTGTTTCTGCTTCGCTTTTGTTATATTCGCAGCCACGCCATTTATTTGTCGATCTTTTTTGTTGTAGAGGCAGTATAGCGGGGATGAAGTATGTTATGCTATTGTTCGAAGCGAGCTTATGGCGGCTTCCTCTCGTATGACAATGGCAATCATATTGAGCCATTTCGGACAGATAAATATAGAGGCTGGTGGATACGTACAACATGGAACTATCCGAGATAACTTCTTATTTTACCGAAGAGCATTTGAAGGCGTTGTTGGAGCAATTCCGTTCCTTCGGGCCGCTGCCGGGCATATTACTGACGTTCATGAAGTCCTTTATCCCGCCGCTGCCTACCCTCGTTATTGTAGGTGTGAATGCTGCAGTATATGGGTTGTGGCTCGGATTTCTCTATTCATGGATTGGAATCGTGAGCGGCTGCATGCTGACGTTCCTCATTGTGCGCAAGGCAGCAGGCCACCCGTTGCTCGCTCGCTGGGCTGAGAAGCCGAAGGTGAAGAAGAGCATGCTGTGGGTGCGTCATAATGCATTCAGTTATGTCTTCTTGCTTAGTATTTTCCCAGTAGGTCCCTTCGTTCTTATTAATATGGTCGCGGCTGTTGCGCGCATGCGAATCCGCTCCTTCTTCATTGCGATTCTCTTTGGCAAGGCGCTCATGGTATTCTCCGTATCCTATATTGGTCACGATATACAACGATTTATTGATCATCCGCTGCAACTTATTTTTGTCGTCCTATTTATAGGCCTGTCTCTGTTGATTAGCAAAAAAATTGAAGCACGCTTCACGCGGCATACTTCTGATGAAGAAGGGCATATAGACGCTGCCTTAGAACAGCATAAGCAGTCAGTGTAGAAGGGCGATTAGGGTCTCGGCTGGAGGTAGAATGATTGCGCCCTTCCGTCTAGTCAACGTCGCAGCTGCATGTGAATGATGATCCCCGGATAACTCCGGGGATTTTTATTTGCGACCATCTGCAGTTGGCGTGAACCGTAGAGCCTGTATTATGTCATGAAGTGAAGGTGCCTTTTGCTTTGTTTACAATTTCCGTAATACGTGACTCGTGCTGCTCTAGCTTCTTTTTGGACTGATCGATTTGACGAATTAGGGAGACGAGGGATGTTAGCGACTGAAGTGAACTTTTGGCGTCTCCCTTCTTAATTGCTTGATTGAGCGATGACCATAGTGGCGTAGTGCGTTTCTGTAACTCACTAACCGTGCTTCGTTCTGATTTCATTTGGGCATTCACGGTATTGATGCCTGCCAGAATATCACGTACGCGTTTTACGAATTTCGATTTGCTCTCACGTGCCTTCTTTACTGCTTCTACCTTTGTTTTAATGTCCATTCTTGCTAATTGCACTGCGGCCTTCACAATATCGCGCTGCTTGCGCAGTATTTCTTTTTTGTCGTCTTTTTTGGAGCCCATGCGGGATAGCTGATCGTTCAGGAGCTGGTATGAAGCGAATAGCGGTTCGTAGCGTTGTCTTGTTTGCTTTAGAGAGGCTTCCAGTTTATTAATCTTGTCGGTATCCCAGTGTTGAAGCTTACTGCGTACATTAGTCAGGTTTTCTTTATTTTTTGCTTGCACCTGCTTCAGGGTGTTGTCTCGTTGCAGGCTCTGATTTTGCAAGGAAATGAGCTCGCTGTACATGGAGTCTATGGAGCTGGCTTGGGTTGGGGTAGCGGATTCAGCTATCTTGGTCAATGCGGTCTTCGCTGTGGGGGATAATTCCTTGTTTGCTGCATGCGATACAGCGGATAGCAATGGCTGTAGAAGCAACGCGGCGAGCAGTACTGCTGAGACTTGCCAACCTCTCTGTTTCATTTGTAAACCTCCTCTTGGTCGTTAACTTCAGGACAACAAAAAAACCCGCAAGAAGGGCATGATTGCCCATTCCTACGGGTGCTTCCGTCGCAAGAAATTACGATATATTATTTACATGTAAAATATAACCAAATGAATAGGGTCTTGTCAAGGTAGTCTGGATATCTGATTGGACAGAGAAGAGGCATCAACAGATGCATGTTGCAAAAATGTAAGTAAATGAGGGTGGATTGTCATATTAATCAATAGGTACTGTGAATGGCTCGTTGTATACTGGATACTATAGAAAACAGTGAATGTATGAAGAACTTCAAGTTACCCTACCCTTAGGAGGAATGAAATGATGATCGTAACGACAACACCATCGATTCAAGGCAGAGAAATTGTAGAATATATAGATATTGTAACGGGAGAGACAATCATGGGCGCCAACGTCGTACGGGACTTCCTTGCCTCTGTGCGTGATGTAGTAGGCGGTCGCTCTGGTGCATATGAGAGCAAATTGAAGGAAGCGCGTGTCATTGCGATGGAAGAAATGAAGGATGCGGCAAGACGACTTGGCGCCAACGCAATTGTCGGCATTGACGTGGATTATGAAGTGGTGCGAGAAGGCATGTTGATGGTTGCAGTAAGCGGTACGGCAGTCGTTGTTCGTTAGTACAAGCGCTAGAACATAATAAGAATAAATAAGAGGTCTGTGTCTCATTGTGAGCGCACAGACCTTTCGCTGTAAAAAAATGCGGCCAGCCTCAGTCCATAGACGGATGAAGCCAGCCGCGGACGTCGAAGCTGAGCGATTCTACTTCGTGTGGGCATAATTGGTGTTGTTCGTTAGTGTAGGGAGCATACGCGACGATTCAACCATTGTAGACTGGCAGATCGGGCAAATGGGGGTGTCGTCGAATGTGAAGTTCTCCCGCATCCAACAGGAGCAGCCGTCCTGACTGCATTGCCAGATGGATGTTTGCTCCTCGGGAACTGGCTCGGGTTGTTTTTTTGCATAGTACATGGTAGAACCCTCCTTTTATTTGTGCGCGCTGATGAGATGGGATAAATAAAAGCGCGGGCTGAATGAAAAGAACTGCCCCTATGGACAGCCCTTCTATTCACGGTTGACTCGGCAAGTTCCAAGTATGTCTGCAAGCGCAGTCGGTACAGTGAAAACGAATGTTATGCAGCTCACGAGCGTTTTCGCATGTTGCCGCTCTTCTATTATGTGAGTCGACTTCGAAAAATATGCGAAATTTTCTAATTTCTCATGATGTTGTAAATGAGTGAAGGAGGTCATGTCGATGGATTTCATTCCCGATCATCTTGCCCCGCATCTGCGTATTGTGTTCGTTGGTTTCAATCCAAGCTTGAGATCAGGGGCAACGGGGCATCATTATGCGAATCCACGCAATCGATTCTGGCAGATCATTTATCGAGCAGGTCTGACTCCGAGGTTGTTCCAGGCGGAGGAAGATGGCGATCTGATTGAATTAGGCTATGGATTTACGAATATTGTTGCCCGTCCGACTCGAGCGGCTGCGGAGATAACGGCAGAGGAGTATGCGGAAGGGCGCCAGCAGCTTCGTCAGAAAATTGAGATGTATAAGCCGAGGATCGTATGTTTTGTCGGAAAGGGTGTGTATGAGAAGTACAGTGGGCGTGCGGGCATCAATTGGGGTGTACAGGCAGATCCGGTTGTAGAGGGCGTATATGAGTTCGTCGCCCCTTCATCCAGTGGACTTGTCCGTATGAAGCTGGATGAGATTGTAAGCATCTATGCAAGACTAACAGAGGCACTTGATCCCGGTGGCGAATGATGAAGAATGGGCTTATATTTGATGCAGGGGACTAACAGGGAGTAAAAGCGAGCATTATTACAAGCGAACCGTTCTGTTTCATGAAGATGATGCTTCTTGCGGTCAGATGCGGCAGGAAGAGGGAACACCACATTTTTCTAACAAGAGTCTACTCCTTATACTTAAATAGGCTTAAATTGTGCACGTACAACAAGCGAGGAGTGACTTCTGTTTGAGTTACGAACAAATGTTAGATAGACGAAATGAACTGTTAAAGCGGAATATCCAGCAATACATTGCACAGGACAATCAGCACGGACTGAATTCACAAGAGCAATATTTGATGAATCATATGATTAAGGAGCTTCATCAGAACATGCATGATCTGCATGCTAGCCATAAATAAGGCAGTATGTAGGACTGTTGATGATATACGGGAATCGGGAAGAGAGCGTCTGCGTGAGCAGATGCTTTTTTTTGTGCAGGCTACGTACGGTTGAGGGGGTTGTCTGCTGCTTGAATCCGATTCAGCTCTGTGGTAGACTACTGTCACAAAATAAGTAGTCGGCTAAATAAATGAATGGGAGTTTATAGACAATGGAAGATACGTATTTGGATTCGTTAGAGGTGTTGCTGTCACAGGTTGTGCGGGCATACAACAATGAAATGATGAAGAAGGTGCAGGATGTGGGCATCCATCCTGGGCAGCTGCCGATGCTGTTTCTGCTTAGTGATCAAGATGGGCGGAGCCAGAAGGAATTAGTGGAGAAGGCGAAGATTAAGCCAGCAACGGTTACGGTGATGCTGAATCGTTTGGAGAAAGCGGGGCTCATCGAACGCCGTGCGGATGAGGAGGACTTGCGGGTTTCCCGCGTATATTTGCTGCCAAGAGGCAAGGATGCCGTAGGGCATGTGCAGGAGGCCGTGAAGGAAGTGGAACAGCAATGCTTCCAAGGATTCCGCGAGGAGGAGAAAATCCTGCTGCGTCGTTTCCTGCTGCATATGCATCACAATCTGTCTGCTCATGATGAAGAGAGGGTAGGCGAATAGAATAGCAGCCGCTGTTTGCTGTTAAAGGGTTTCTGCAATAAGGCTACGAGCCGTCCCCTCCTGCAGTTTGTATCATTAGTTGCCAAACTAACGTGAAAGGTGCGCTGTATTCATGAAACAGTTATTTGCTTATATCTTGCCTTATCGAAAAGCGGCTTTATGCGCGATGCTCCTCATGCTCGTTGAGGTCATATGTGATCTGATGCAGCCGACGCTAATGTCCCATATTGTAGATTATGGTGTAGTGAATCGGGATATGGGATATATCGCAAGAACAGGGCTCATGATGGTCGGCATCGCCTTTGTCGGTATTGCGGGTGGAATGGGCTGCGTTTATTTTGCGAGTATTGCTTCACAGCATGTTGGCGCAGATATCCGCTTAGCCATGTTCAAGAACATTCAGACCTTTTCCTTCGACAAGTTGGATCAATTCCATACTTCCTCTCTGATTACGCGCTTAACGAATGATGTCGTACAGGTGCAGAACGTCGTGCTGATGATGCTGCGCATGATGACTCGCTTTCCGCTATTGTTCATGGGAGGGATCGCGATGGCGTTCGCGCTGAACGCGCAGATGGCTCTTATATTCGTTGTAACGGTTCCTTTGTTGTTCGGGGCACTTATTCTTATTTTCCGCAAAGGTATTCCTCTATTCAAAAACGTCCAAACCAAACTCGATCGATTAAATGGTGTAGTGCGCGAAAATTTAGCAGGCATCCGTGTTATTAAAGCGTTTGTTCGCTCTTCGTATGAGCAGGAACGATTTGAGAAGAGGAACGCTGACTTGTCAGAAGTAACGGTGAAGGCTGCTCGAATTATGGCGCTTATGATGCCTGTTATGATGCTGGTTATGAATTTCAGTATTGTAGCTGTTCTATGGTTCGGTGGAATCAAGGTAGACGGCGGCAGTATGCAGGTGGGAGAAGTCATCGCCTTTACGAACTATATGATGCAAATTCTGTTCGCGCTTATGATGGTGGGGATGATGCTTATGATGCTGTCTCGGGCTAAGGTGTCTGCAGACAGAATATCTGAAGTGCTGAATACACAGACGGACATTTCAGATATCGCTGCTGTTCGTAACGTTGGACTGGAAGTGGAGCATGGGTCAGAGCATGCAATGGAACATCTAACAGAACATGAATCAGAACTAGCAACGGATTCAGCGGAGCACACCACAGCTTATTCTAAGGCATATGGCCAGCTTGTCTTCGATCAAGTTTCTTTCAGCTATACAGGTGGAGGAGGGCAGCCTGTCCTGAAGCGGATTTCTTTCACGGCGATGCCAGGGGAACGGATTGCGATTCTTGGCTCCACCGGTGCAGGCAAATCCACACTGGTGAACTTAATTCCACGATTTTATGATGTAACAGAAGGGCATATTCTGTTGGGTGGGACAGATGTTCGACATATCCCACTGCACAAGCTGCGGCAGCGGGTTGGTATGGTGCTTCAGGAATCGATCCTGTTCTCCGGGACAATTCGGGATAATATTCGCTGGGGGAATGCAGCAGCTTCCGATCAGGAAGTGCAGGCAGCTGCCGAAGCTGCACAAGCGGCTGAGTTCATTCAGAAGCTGCCGGAAGGTTACGACACGATGATCGGACAACGAGGCGTCAATCTGTCCGGTGGGCAGAAGCAACGCCTGTCCATTGCGCGAGCGTTGTTGAAGCGGCCGTCCATACTTATTCTGGATGATAGTACAAGTGCAGTGGATACGGGTACGGAGGCTCGCATGCAGAAGGCGTTCCGAGAGCAGGTGGAGGGCACGACCTGCCTCATAGTAGCCCAGCGAATCAGTTCCGTGCTGGACGCGGATCGCATCATGGTGCTTGATGACGGATGTGTGGTTGGCATAGGTACCCATGCAGAGCTGCTGGATAGCTGTGAAGTGTATCAGGATATTTATCGTTCCCAAATCGGAGAGGAGGCGGTATAGCGTGTCAGAGCAGAATTCCCGTATAGGACGGGAGCAAGAACGCAGTTCCGCTGACCATTCTGTCAAAATGATGGGTCACAAAGGGCCTGGATCAGGGGGCATGCACCTTATGGGCCCTCCTAAGCAGCCTAAGCAATCCAAGGCGACTATCATTCGACTGTGGCAGTATTTGCGTGCGGAACGCATGCCGCTGCTGGGAGTCTTCCTGCTTGTCGTCGCCAGCTCCGTGTGTGCACTGATTGGTCCTTATTTGATCGGCAAGTCTATTGACAGTCTAGGCATCGACTCAGGGACAACCGACTTCGCCTTGCTCGGATCACTTGTGTCTTGGCTGCTTATTGTGTATGCCCTAGGTGCATTAACCTCATGGATGCACACATATATGATGGCAAGCATCTCGCAGCGAACCGTTCAGGCGATTCGCAAGGATGTGTTCGTCAAGGTGCAGACACTTCCGCTCAAGTTCTTTGATGAGCGGCCGCGCGGAGATGTGATGAGTCGTCTGACCAATGATGTCGAGAATATCAACAACTCTCTGTCACAGAGTACGATTCAGATTTTCACCAGTGTCATAACGGTAACTGGCGCTATCGGCATGATGATTGCACTAAGTCCTGTACTGACATTGATTAGCTTAATTGTCGTACCGCTGGGGCTGTTTGTGACCCGCAGCATAGCGAAGCGAACGCGTCGATTTTTTACGGATCAACAGCGTGAGCTGGGAGAACTGAATGGATATATTGAAGAGATGATCTCGGGCCAGCGGGTCATCAAGGCATTTGGCCGCGAGGAAGAAGCAATTGCTGCGTTTGAGAAGAAGAATATTCAGCTGAGACATGTGGGTATCCACGCACAAGCCTTCTCTGGCTTCGTTCCTCCTCTCATGAATGCAATTAACAATATTAGCTTCGCATTAGTTGCGGCGGTTGGCGGCTATATGGCAGTTCAAGGCGCCATTACGATTGGAATTATTACAGCATTTCTCAATTATTCGAAGCAGTTTGCTCGTCCGATTAACGAATTGGCGAATCAGTATAACATGCTGCAGGCAGCGATTGCTGGTGCTGAGCGTATTTTTGAGATCATGGATGAACAGCCGGAGTATGCTGATCAGCAGACGACATTGCCATTAGAAGGCATGAAGGGGGAAGTTATTTTCCAAGATGTATCCTTCGGATATAAGCCGGATGTGCCGGTGTTGAAGGGGGTTATGCTAACTGCACGACCCGGTCAGACAATTGCACTTGTTGGTCCAACTGGGTCTGGTAAGACAACGGTCGTGAACTTGCTCATGCGCTTCTATGATGTTGATCAAGGCTCAATCCTTATTGATGGGCAAGATATTAGAGACATGGACAAGGAGGAGCTGCGTACCTCGATTGGCATGGTGCTGCAGGATACCTATTTGTTTGCCGGAACGGTTAGGGACAATATTCGTTATGGAAGATTAGAGGCAACGGATGAAGAGGTGGAGCAGGCTGCCAGACTTGCCAATGCACATTCGTTTATCGTGCGCCTACCTGATGGATATGACGCTGTGCTTACGGAAGACGGAAGCAACCTGAGTCAAGGGCAGCGTCAGCTGCTGACGATTGCGCGGGCTATCTTGGCGGATCCAGCCATTCTTATATTGGATGAAGCGACGAGCAGTATTGATACGAGAACAGAGATGCATATTCAGAAGGCGCTTCAGACCTTGATGAAGGGACGTACGAGCTTCGTTATCGCACATCGGTTAAGCACGATTCGAGACGCAGACCAAATTCTTGTTATCGAGCAAGGCCGTATTATTGAGCGCGGAACCCATGGAGAATTGCTGCAGCAGGAAGGGTTCTACTATCGATTGTATATGAACCCCCTTATTCAGGAAGTATCCTGATGCCCGTGATATCGAATGAATGACAGCAAATGAAAACTAAAGTGAGTTATGATAAAAGAGTTAGCAAATGCAGTACAGATAGTCAAGATAACTCAATCATTTGGGAGGGCTTCCTGATCCATCCAGGAGGCTCTTGTTTGTATACATATATATGGAAAATCGATTCACCTATCTTCGGTAGCAGGTTGATCGAGGGCTCTAAGGATGATACGATCATACTTCCGAATCCATGCGAGGTGTGCGTAAAGAGCAAGGTTCAAGATAAAGAAGAGGTGAGAAAGGTATGTTTACACATAGATTTGCACCCTATCAATATACAGGGTGGGGATCAGCAGCCCAACTGCTGTCCGAAGTGGAGCGTCACGCGCCGAAGCGGATATTGTGCGTGACGAGCAAGTCGGTATTTCGCAACGGTACGGTGGAGCGTGTACTTCAGCCGCTTCGTGAGGCAGGCTATGATATTGATATCTATACGGATACGATGCCGGAGCCGCCGCTTGCGGCAGGAGAGGCACTCGTTCGCTATACACGTGAAGGTAAGTTCGATCTTGTCATTGGCTTAGGCGGGGGAAGTGCGCTGGATTTGGCTAAGCTTGCGGCAGTTCTATCGCAGCATGAGGGAGCAGTTGCGGATTATTTGAATTTGAGCGGGACTCGTCCATTATCTGTACGCGGCCTGCCGAAGATTCTAATCCCGACGACATCAGGCACAGGCTCGGAAGTAACGGATATATCCGTGCTGTCATTGGAGACAACCAAGGACGTTGTTGCTCATGATTACTTGCTGGCTGATGCTGCGATTATTGATCCAGAACTGACCGTGAGTGTACCACCGAGAGTCACTGCAGCGTCGGGCATGGATGCATTAACCCATGCAATAGAGGCTTATGTATCTGTACACGCCAGTCCGACAACGGATGGGGTGGCGCTGCACGCAATTCGCTTAATTAGCCGTTCACTCGTTCGGGCGGTGAAAGATGGAACGAACAAGGAAGCACGGACTGAAATGAGCTATGGCAGCTATTTGGCTGGCCTCGCCTTCTTCAACGCGGGCGTGGGTGGTGTTCATGCGCTTGCTTATCCGCTCGGCGGACAATTCCATTTATCGCATGGCGAGTCCAATGCAGTTCTGCTGCCGTATGTGATGAATTATATTCGTGGTGCCTGTATGACGCGTCTTCGCCATATCGCAGAGGCAATGGGCGCGGATGTTCGTGAATTGTCCGATGCAGAGGCGTCCTGCCTTGCCATTGAACGGATGAAGCAGCTGATTGAAGAAACGGGAATACCGCAGACGTTGGATGCCTTCGAGATTCCTCGTGATGCACTGGAGTCACTTGTGCAGGATGGCATACAGCAGAGGCGGCTTCTTGCACGCAGTCCGCTGCTGCTAACAGAAGATGATATTCGTCGTGTGTACCTGTCTGCCTTCGAAGGTGTGCTGGCCGAGGCGGCACCGCTTCAGCAGAGTCATGATTCGTAGGTAATTCATAATGCAAACTATAGGGTCTGCTATTGTGAAGCCCACGCAAATTGCGAGGGCTGCGCAAGCAGGCCTTTTTGCGATGTGCTTTTGCGATGCACTTTTGTCATGTACTTTTGCTGCCTTTATTTCCGTTGTGAGGAACGTACATGTACGCAACAGGCTGGACGTGTATAATGAAGATGATATGTTTACCAGGAATGGACACTAACTATTCTCAAGTTGGAACACGACCGGATACAGGGGGAGAGGGCATGACGATGAAGCGAATCGTAGATGTTGCAGCGCAATTGGGCATTCCGCAAGAAGATGTGGAGCAGTACGGGAAGTATAAGGCCAAGCTTGGACAGGATGTATGGAATCGCGTAGCCGATCGGCCGAACGGGAAGCTCATTCTCGTAACAGCAATGAATCCGACACCGGCTGGTGAAGGGAAGACATTGACGACGATTGGATTGACCCAAGGTCTGAATCGAGTTGGACATAAGGCAGTTGCGGCATTGCGGGAGCCTTCGCTTGGCCCTTGCATGGGAATGAAGGGTGGCGCCACGGGCAGCGGCAAGGCGCAGCTCGTGCCGGCTGAGGATATTAACTTGCATTTTACCGGTGACATTCACGCGGTGTCATCTGCACATAGTGTGCTCGCGGCATTGTTAGACAACCATATCCATCAAGGGAACGCTCTGCGAATACACCCTTCCCGAATCATATGGAAGCGGGCAGTCGATATGAATGATCGTGCCCTTAGAAGTATTGTCGTTGGTCTTGGAGATGGCAATGGCGTTGTTCGTGAGGATGGATTCATGATTACGACTGCTTCAGAAGTTATGGCGGTTCTATGCCTGGCGGAAGATATGGATGATCTTCGCAGCCGCCTAGGACGCATTGTAGTGGCATTCAACGAAGAGGATGAGCCAGTTACTGCTGCGGACTTGAATGCAGTTGAAGCGATGTGTGCATTGCTGAAGGATGCCATTCATCCGAATCTGGTGCAAACAGGCGAAGGGGATCCAGTGTTGGTGCATGGCGGCCCATTTGCGAATATTGCGCACGGCTGCAGCAGTGTTCGTGCTACTCGCCTTGCGTTGAAGCTGGCGGATTATGTAGTGACGGAAGCGGGCTTCGGCGCTGATCTTGGTGCGGAGAAATTCATGGATATTAAGTGCCGCCAGACAGGCTTGTTCCCGTCGGCAGCCGTGCTTGTTGTTACGGTGAAGGCAATGAAATATAACGGTGGCGTATCCAAACAGGAGCTGGCCAGCGAAAATGTGGCGGCGGTTCGTGCTGGCTTCGTGAACGTACAGCGTCATATTGAAAATATAAAGCAGTTCGGCGTGCCACTGGTTGTCGCTGTGAATCGATTCGCGACAGATTCCCCTGCCGAGTTGGATGCGGTTATCGAGTTGTGCACACAATCGGGAGTGCGTGCGATCCTGTCTGAAGCATGGGAGAATGGCGGCGAAGGATGCCGCGCATTGGCGCAGTATGTTGCCGAATTGGCCGATTCCTCTGATGCTGAATCGCAATTCCAGCTGCTGTACCCGGATGAGTATTCCATTGAGGAGAAGATAGAAGCCGTCGTTACGCGTATATATCGCGGTGCGGGTGTGCATTATCAGCCTGCGGCGAAGCGTGCTCTGCGCAAGCTGGAGCAGCTTGGAGCAAGCCGCCTGCCTGTATGCTTGGCGAAGACGCCTTATTCCTTCTCCGATCGAGCAGGCCTGCTTGGTGCACCAGAGGCGTTCACTGTTGAAGTGAAGGATGTTCGCTTATCTGCTGGAGCTGGATTTGTCGTGGTGCACACGGGGCAAGTGCTTACGATGCCGGGAATGCCGGCACGGCCTGCTGCTGAGCGCATCCATGTGGACGCAAATGGGTCTATTTCGGGATTGAGCTAGGTTGGATGGGAACGAACCTTCGAATGTTCTCCTCTATCCATAGGAGAAGGTAGTTGGAGATAATTATTGTAGGAATCGTATTGAGCTCCCTTTCGTGAAGGGATATGATGGGGATAGGTTCAAGAAAGGGATGAACGTATATGGCGATAGCTGAGATTACTGTAATTCCAGTCGGCACAGGCTCTACAAGCTTGAGCAGTTACGTGGCGGGAATGCAGAAGGCGCTGGAGAGTGTTGAGGGCATAACCTATGAGCTAACTGCGATGGGAACCATCATTGAGGGGCCATTGGATCGATTGCTCGCAGCGGTGCAGGCACTTCATGAAAGTCCATTTGAGGCAGGAGCACAGCGTGTGTCAACTGTGTTAAAAATCGATGACCGCAGAGACAAGCCGTCCTCGGTTGCTCAGAAACTGCAGTCCGTACGAGAGAAGCTGCAGGACTGATAGGCAAATCGTTCAAATAGAGATAAGAAAAACACCCGGTAGGTAAGCGGATTTCGCTTCTTTACCGGGTGTTTGTGTGTAAATGGGAATGGAGCCTTCTTGTTCTTGTTATTGCTCCTCGCTCTCTACCTTGTGCAGTACATTAATGGTCTCTTTTGCATCAGTAGCAATGTCTGTAATGATACCGTCAGCTCCAAGGGTATAGAATCGCTCTACACTCTCTGTATCATTGACCGTCCAGACGTAAATGGGCTTGCCGCTCATTTTCGCTGAGCGAATGAGTCTTGGTCGGGCAAATGATTCTTCGACAACGAAGAAATCTGCTTCGAAGCGATTAAGCGGAGCGAAGGTGGCGAATATGACATACCCGACCGTCAGATCCGGTGCTGCCTTCTTCACCTTCTGAACCAGTTCGTAATCTAGGCTTTGCACAATAATTTGTTGTTCTGCCTTATGTTTGCGTATCGTGTTGACAAAGGTAGAGACCAAGTTCTTCTCATGACCATGTGTCTTGAGTTCCACGTTGAGCTTGATTTTCCCTTTCGTTCGCTCGAGTACCTCGTCGAGGGAAGGCGCGAAGTCACGGAATTCCCCTGCGCGCAGGGGAATTTGCTGCAACTGAGCGAGTGTAAGGTCGAACACATTCACATTTTTTCCGGATAACCGCTTCAAGTTCTCATCATGGATAACTGCCAGCTTGCCATCCTTCGTCTGAAGAATGTCAAGCTCGATATAGTCAGCCCCTGTTCGAATGGCGCCTTCGAAAGCGCCCATTGTATTTTCCACACCGGCAGTCACATCGCCGCGATGAGCCATGATGATGAATTTATCATTAGCCTCTCCCCAATCGGTCAATAAGGTCGTTGCCCCCCAGCCGATGGCGATAAGAATAAGAAGTCCGAATGTCGCCAGTGCAGAGCGATAGCGCCGCACAAGTGAACGCTGCATGTCGCGACCTTCCCAGACAGTGGCATCGACTCCGTCTGTATCAAGGTTCACCTGGTCTTGACCTTGATAACGCACATAGAGCAGTGTAATGACGGTAATGAACAATGGTGTCATAACTAGCGTTGCAATATACAAGCCTAGGCTGAGTGTAATGCCAAGCGTAATAGCTATGGCAGCCCCTTCGCTATCTACATCAGGAAGCAGAAGCCCCACTAGGATGAGAAGACAGATCAGGAGAATGAATAGGAGTAAGAAGATAATGACCCATTCAATCACGGCTCTAACTAATGACCACTTGCTGCGCCAGAACAATCGGCCGCTCTTGCGGACAGCATTCCAGAATTGATTCTTGCCTTCCAATACCATAATCGGCAGGGCATAAATGCAAATCAGATTCAGAATGAGAACGACCAGCGCGACAATGACTAGGACGATGGTTCCGATACTTGTCTTCATTAACTCACCGGTAATAAAGTTCGGTATCGCTACACTAGGCAGTAGTGATCCTCCAATGCCGGCATCAAGCAGTGGGAACAACAGCAGCAAATAAAGAGCCAGACCGAATATCCCAATGCGCCATAAGCCTGGCAATCGAGAGAGGGCTTTGAACAACACAGGCCTAATTCGTGCGCGTTTCTTTTGAATACCGTAATAGGCAATATAGACGAGAGCAGCGAACTCCGTGTAAATGAGCATCATGGCAATGGGGGCCATGAGCAGCAGACTGAGTAGGCCGTATCTGCTGAACACGAAGCGGAGCAGATCGTGATTCGCGGCCGCATTGAAGCCCCCGACATCTAGTATTTTGTTGAAAAGTATCGATAGAAGCGGGATGAATACGCCAATCGTCAGTAGTTTGTACACCAATTCAAATAGAAGAAAAGGACGGTAAGCATATTTCCACACCCCTATAATATCCCTTGTCATTCGAAAAGGAATGAAACGGGAACGGCGCTTATTGGTACGCTTAGCATTCATGATTTATGTTTTCCTTTTGTGTCAGTATCGTGCTACACGTTACATTATAGACCATGATCCCATTCTTACCAACAAGACGGCTGGGTGAGGGAATGCAGGCGGTTAGAAAAATATAGTTGATAGTGTATGTGGAAAGAATATACTCAATTCATGAAAATGGAGTTTTTATGTGTCCAATATACAGAATCAGCCCTCTCGTGCTTCCGACTGGAAGTGGAGAGGGCTGAACTTATGTTGAAGAGTAAGGATACATTTGACCTTTAGCGCTTAGAATGGCTTATACCCAGCCTCTTGCACGCATAGCTTCAGTAACGCGTTGAAGTGAAATCATGAACGCTGCCGTACGAAGATCTGTAGCGTATTCTTTCGCCAGATCACGAACGGCATTATACGATTTCACCATGTTCACTTGGAGCTTCTCCAGAACTTCTTCTTCACTCCAGTAGTAGTTCATCAGGTTTTGTACCCATTCGAAGTAGGATACTGTAACACCGCCGGCATTTGCCAAAATGTCAGGAATAACAATCGTTCCGTTCTTGTTCAGGATTGCGTCCGCTTCAGGAGTTGTCGGTCCGTTTGCTGCTTCCGCAATGATGCGTGCTTTGACGCGTGGAGCGTTCTCCTGTGTAATGACATTTTCCAATGCTGCCGGGATCAAGATATCGACATCCAGCTCAAGCAGCTGCTCGTTACTGATATGGTAGCTTGCGCCGTAATCGAGGATCGTTGCTTCGTCCTTCAACTGCTCTACACGATCCAGATCAAGGCCGTTTGCATCGTAGATACCGCCACGGGAATCGCTGACTGCCACTACTGTTGCACCGAGGTCTGTGAGCAGGCGAGCTGCAATACGTCCAGCATTACCGAAGCCTTGAACGGCTACCTTTGCGTTCTCCATCGGAAGTTTAATGTCTTCCAATGCAGATTGGATTGCATACACACAACCTTGAGCAGTCGCCGCGTTCCGTCCAAGGGAACCACCGATGATGATTGGCTTGCCTGTAATAACGCCTGGCGAGTTGTGTCCACGCAAGCGGCTGTATGTGTCCATCATCCAACCCATAATTTGAGGTGTTGTATATACGTCTGGAGCTGGAATATCGCGCTCTGGTCCTACGATGTCAGCAATTGCCTCCATGAATGCGCGGCTGAGACGCTCAAGCTCGCCTTTGCTGAGTGTGCGTGGGTCCACGATAACGCCGCCCTTGCCGCCGCCGTATGGCAAGCCAACAACACCACACTTGAATGTCATCCACATGGAGAGTGCTTTAACTTCGTCAAGTGTTACATCCGGATGGAAGCGAATGCCGCCCTTTGTTGGTCCTACTGCATCGTTATGCTGCGAGCGATAGCCTTCGAAGATACGAATTGAGCCGTCGTCCATTCTAACTGGGAAGTTTACGGAAAGAACACGCTTTGGTCTCTTCAGTAATTCGGTGACATGCTCGGGCAATTGCAATTTAGCTGCAGCTGCATCAATTTGCTTCTTAACGATTTCGTATGGGTTAAGTACTTCTGTTTGTTCGCGTTGTATGGTTTCCATGGGATTACACCTAACCTCTCTGCAATATAGGAACACTTTTCACACATTATACTGACAATGTGCGCTTTTTGAAATACGATTTGTCGCAAAAACGCCCACATCCGTAAAAGAAGATTTTACACAGGGTGATAAAATTTATTACATTAATATAATCTTTTATGGCCATAAAACCTTTTTATAGAAAAATTTTAACAATTTGAAGTGGCTGGTATGTATTTCAAGAGAGGACATTTTTCGCGCTCTATACGGGCGTATTTCAAATAATTATGATAATAACTAGGGAATTGTGCTTGGGGTGTCATCGGAAAATGTCTATATGAAGAGGACAAGCTATAAGGTGCTTAAAAGTTACGTTGGTTAATTAAACCATATTCTGATGGGTTTGATCTGCCAAAATGGGATTGGATAATGGAAATGGTACAAATTTATGATTGTTCGTCTTTTGGATAAATTACGTGGTTTCGGATAAAAAAGGAGGTGCCTGCTCGTCTGATTATTTCCGATCCGACGAAGAGGCACCTAATAAATGTATAAAAACGAGGATAAGAGACCTAAGGTTTACTCATTACGATACATGCTCAGTAGTGGGAAACGAGCCAATGTACTTGGCATCGGGACGGTAGATGACATTGTCTTTCGCCTGTTCGATCATATGGGAGGTCCAGCCGACGGTACGGCTTGCCGAGAAGGTTGGTGTGAACAACTCACTAGGCAATCCGATTGCACGCATAATGGCAGCTGCATAAAACTCGACGTTCGCATACAGCTTGCGCCCAGGCTTATATTCAGCGAGCAGTCGTACAGCAGTATCCTCGACGAGCTGAGCCAAATCGAGCCAATGGTCACTTTCCTCCATCTTCGCAATGCGCATTTTCAATGCTTCTGCTCTTGGATCGCGTGTCCGATATATACGGTGTCCGAAGCCCATTAACAGACTACGATTCTCCAACTGTTCACGCAGCCAGTCTTCCGCTCGATCAGCCGTACCGATCGCCTCCAGCATTTCCGTTACACCTGAAGGAGCACCGCCATGAAGCTGCCCCTTCATCGCCCCAAGCGCCCCCGTCAAAGCGGATACCATATCCGACTCTGTGGATGTGATAACGCGAGCGGTGAAGGTGGAAGCGTTCAGTCCATGCTCCATGGTAAGGATCATGTACGTTTCCAACGCGCTGGCATGGATATCGGTCGGAACCTCGCCTGTCAGCAAATATAGATAATGGGCTGCATGGCCTAGAGATTCGTTACTCGGTATCGAGTCCCATATAGGCAGCCCTTGTTGCTTGCGATACAAGTTCGCGATGATAGCAGGCATCATCGCCGTTAACGCCATCGCTTGTTCAATATGTGGAGCCCCTTCGTATACAGTTGTTCCTAGTACAGAAACTGCGGTTCGCAGCTGGCTCATCAAGTTCATGTCTGAAGGAAGCTGGTTCAAGCAATGGATGACAGGCTCAGGCAGCTGTCTGCAGCGCACCCAAGCCGCTGTGAAGGATTGCAATTCTGCTGAGCTTGGCAGTGTGCCATACCAGAGTAGGTAAGCAACTTCCTCGAAGGAATGCCGAATGGCAAGTTCTTTAGCATCATATCCGCGATATAGCAATATACCGGCATTGCCGTCAATGAAGCTCAATTCGGTTTCTGCTGCAACAACACCTTTTAACCCCTTGTCAACCATCATTTCCCTCCTCCTTTAATATGTATTATTATATACATGGTGTCTGATTAAAAATATTGAAACGTTTTTATTGATTTAATAGGGAATCTTAATCAATAGGGAGCCGATGACGATGGATTTGAAATGGATACAAACATTTGTGCACGCTGCTGCGCATGAGAATTTCCGTCGCACTTCGGAGGAATTGTTCATCTCGCAGCCGACGGTAACGATCCAGATCAAGCAGTTGGAGCAATATTTGGGCTCGCCTTTATTTAAACGAGTAGGACGCAGAGTAGAATTGACCGAGGAAGGCCGGCGATTTCTTCCGCATGCGAAACATCTGTTGTCCGTTCATGAGGAAGGTATGCAGGAGCTGCATCGCTTCAAGCAGGGCTATACTCGCAGATTGAATCTGGCGGTATCGCCGCTTGTAGCGGCATATCTCATCCCACATGTCTTGAATCGCTATGTGCATGCTAATCCTGATGTAGAGGTTCAAGTTCAGGTACTGGAATCGAAGCAAATTGCCGATGCGGTGCTGCAAGATCAGGTGGATCTCGGATTATCCCGAATGTGGGCAAGTGATGCGCGGCTTACCTGTGATATATTGGGGGAGGATGAGGTGGTGCTTGTCGCGCCGCATGATGGGCATGATGCAGAGACGGCTTCTCCGCTCCAGCTCGGAGATTTGCTGGCGAATCATATGCTGCTCACTTATAATCATCCTGAATATTGGGAGCCGCTTATGCAGGAGCTGCAGACGAGATATCGATACATGCGCACAATGCTTGTTACCCAAGTTCATGTAACGAAGAGGTTCATTGAAGAAGGGCTTGGTATTTCGTTCTTGCCTGAGATTACGATTCGCCGTGAACGTACGGAAGGAAGATTGCTTCAGGTGGATTGCTCGGAATTGATGCTGCCTACCGCAAGAACGTATGCGGTTATGAAGCACAATGTTACTGAAGGGCAGCGTTTCCTGGAATTTTTCCGTGGATTCATGTAAACAGGAGATCAGGCTGCTAGTGGTTGCCGTTGAACCGGGACGGTATTTAACGGTATGCTAGTGCCAACAATGTTGATAGTGGAAGCAGGAGGGTAATGGGTGTGACAAATATATTAATTGTCGACGATGATAAAGAAATCGCTGGCTTAATCGATATTTACTTGAAAAATGAAGGATATTGCACGCATAAGGCATACGATGGTGTGGAAGCATTGGACATCCTTCAGCATGAACCTATCGAACTGGTCATTCTCGATGTGATGATGCCGAGGCTGGATGGACTTGCGGTATGCCGCAAAATTCGGGAGAACCAAGCGACGCCAGTCATGATGCTGAGCGCTAAGTCGGAAGATATGGATAAGATCATGGGCCTTATGACAGGTGCGGATGATTATATGACGAAGCCGTTCAATCCATTGGAGTTGGTAGCGCGCGTAAAATCTCTGCTCCGCCGTGCTTATTTATTGAATTCGCAGCTTCAGTCTCAAGCGCAGCCGGTGGATGTTATTCGCATTCAGACGATGGACATTAATAAGTCGACCCATTCGGTGAAGGTGGATGGACAAGCAGTACATTTAACGAGTGTGGAATTCGATATTCTCTACTTAATGGCGAGCAACCCAGGAAGAGTATTCAGTGCGGAAGAGCTGTACGAACGAGTATGGAAAGAGAACTTCAATGGATCGCACAATACGGTGGCGGTTCATATCAGCAAGCTGCGGGACAAGCTGGAATCAAGCGGTGGCAAACTCATTCAGACCGTATGGGGAGTAGGGTATAAGATTGAAGACACCATGGTATAGTAGCCTTCGATGGAAGATGCTGTTCACCTTCATGCTAAGCATTATATTGGCATTGATAACAGCCTACCTCATGCTCGGTCTTGCTCTGTTTATGTACACTTACTTGCATATCGATCTGCTTAATAGTTTGTTTCGGGCATTGGAGCGAATGTTCGGAGTTGTTGTACCGCTCATTGTCGTTGGGTTGGCGCTGTTCGTCGGTATCTATTTTTTACTGAATCGCAAATTAATTAAAAATATGGAGCAAATTACAGCAACGGTTCAGCGTATGGCGGATGGCAATCTGGATGCCCGCTGCACCGTCTCCACGGATGATGAAATTGGCAGGCTTGCGGATAACATTAATCGTATGGCCGAACAGATTAAGCTGTCGCTGGAAGAGGAGCGCCTTGCCGAACGTACCAAAAATGAGCTGGTTACAAGCGTATCGCATGATCTTCGCACACCGCTTACCTCCATCATGGGCTATTTAGGGTTGGTTGAGCAGGATCGATATAGGGATGAAGTAGAGCTGCGGCATTATACGAATATTGCTTATGAGAAGGCTCAGCGCCTGAACGTCATGATTAATGATTTGTTCGAATATACCCGCATGAACGGCGGGATGACGCTGCATACGAGGCCGCTTAATATTGTAGAGATGGCTGGTCAGCTGTGTGTACACTATCGTTACCCGATGGAGCAGGAGGGTCTGACCATCTCGATGCACAGCGATGAGGATCAGTACTGGGTCGAGGCGGATCCAGATAAGCTGGTGCGTGTATTCGACAACCTGCTTACCAATGCGATGCGCTATGCGCCGCGTGGATCTGCAGTGGGAATATTTCTCCGCAAGCGGGGGGCTCGAATTATGATCTCTGTGCACAATAGCGGCGAGCCTATACCAGCTCATGATCTGCCGCATATTTTTGATCGCTTTTACCGTGTGGAGAAATCAAGATCGGAGCATTCAGGCGGTTCTGGGCTAGGTCTTGCTATATCCAAGACGATTGTAGAGCTGCATGGGGGAACAATTGAAGCGATAAGCAATCAGGAAGGCACTTACTTTGTCGTTGAGATTCCAAGCTCCGTGCCTCCATTGTATGAACAATAACCGAAGGCAGGTGAGCCTTCGGTTATTGTTCTACTTATGCTTCGTTATGGCAGTTGTCGTTATGGCTGGAGTACTTCGACATATGGGAGTTGCCCGATTCGTGACGTGGTGATACATCCCTGTTTGTATTGCCCATACGAGATTCACTCATTCGGGATTCACTCATACGAGAATCATTCATAGGGGAATCACTCATATGGGATTGTTCCATATGGTGTTGTTGCATGTCGTGAGCTGATGCTGTGCCGGATTCTGTCTCTCCCGCATCTGCGAGTCCCTCGTATACGGTATTGCCAAGCAAGAGGCTTCCTCCCAAGATGAGAACAGCGGCTAAGATGTTGCGTTTCATAAGGTATACCTCCTCGATATGTTACATATTTCACAATCATATGTCTATTATACCTGTTCGAGCCGATTAATCCCCCCTACTAAGGTCTAGAATTAATCAGATTAGTGCATATGGTATAAATTCCACATAACCTTTATACCGTCTTCTTCATATTTTCTTCATCTTTCATTCACTTTTCTTCATTTCTGCTTAGCACATTATTAAGTCCATTCGGTTATCCTGATACCTATCACGGGAAGATATGCGAATGCATGATAACAGGATAAGGGTGGATAATCGTGAGATTGAATATGAAAAGATGGCTGTTCACAGGCTGCATCGCCGCTGCCGGTATTTGGTTCATACTGCAACCTTACTCAGGACAAATCAAACAAAAGATATATAAAGTAGTGTCTGATAGCGTGCACACTGTAACTGGGCAGAATGTATTTGCTTCAGGAAGCCTGGATGCCCAGGCAGCGATCGTCATCAATCAAGATACAGGTGAAATTCTATACGGGATGAATGCTGATGATCGGCTCGCACCGGCCAGCACGACCAAAGTGATGACCGCGCTCCTCGCCATCGAGATGGCAGACATGAAGGAACAGGTGACCGTAGGGCAGGAGGTGCTGCTTGCCAAGCCGGGGGAGAGCTCGGCAGGGCTGCGCTTCGGGCAGCAATTGTCGTGGAAAGATTTGCTGGAAGCGATGATGCTGCCGTCCGGGAACGATGCGGCGAGAACGGTCGCCGTTCAATTGGGACGTCAGGTGCGCGCCGATGCATCCTTGGATACGGAAGAAGCGATCCGCGTGTTCGTTCAATGCATGAATGATCGGGCAGAGGAGCTCGGCCTTCGCAACACGCACTTTATGAATCCGCATGGATTGCACGATGCGAACCATTATAGTTCAGCACATGACTTGGCTGTTATTGCGAAGGAAGCGATGAAGAGCAAAGTGTTCCGCACTATTGTAGGCCAAACTACTGCTGATGTGAAGCTCGTGTCCGCAGATATGGAGAAGATCATGAAGTCGTATACGAATCGGAACCGGCTGCTGCAACAGGAGAGCGAATATTATTATGAAGGATCGACAGGCATTAAGACAGGATTCACCGATGAAGCCGGATACTGTCTAGTCTCCGCTGCCGAGCGCAATGATCACCGAATGATTACAGTTGTTCTGCATTCCGGTTCGAATAGCGTCTGGACAGATGCGAGAGAATTGCTCGATTATGGCTTTGAACAATATGCAGGATGAATATAATCTCGTAAACAGGAGTGGAATCGAAAATGACAATGGTAGAAGTGAGGAACTTAAGTAAGACCTATGAAGGAAAGGTAGCCTATCAGGCTTTGTCCAATATAAATCTAGGTATTGAGCAGGGGGAATTCGTAGGCATCATGGGGCCTTCCGGAAGCGGGAAGACCACTTTAATGAATATGATTGCAACCATTGATGCGCCTTCGTCTGGCCAAGTGTTGATTCATGGCAATAATCCCTTCCAATTATCTATGGAGAAGCTGGCTCTATTCCGCCGGCGCGAGCTCGGATTCGTATTCCAATCCTTTAATCTATTAAATACGCTGACCGTCAAGGAAAATATCGTACTTCCCTTAACACTGGACGGGGTAGAAGTGGAGAAATTGCACCGCAAGGCGAATGCGCTGGCAGAGAGGCTTGGCATTACTGCATTGCTGAACAAGCGAATTTACGAGATTTCTGGAGGGCAAGCCCAGCGCGCAGCTATCGCACGTGCGATTATTCACCAGCCGAAGCTGCTGCTGGCGGATGAGCCGACTGGAAACCTGGATTCGAAGTCATCGCGAGCTGTGATGGATACGATGTATCAGCTGAACAAGGAGGAGGGGACGACGATGCTGCTTGTTACGCATGATGCGATGGCGGCAAGCTATTGTGATCGCGTTGTCTTCATTAAGGATGGTCAGCTGCATCATGAAATTATTCGAAGAGGCAGTCAGACCATGTTTATGCGCAGCATAATGGACGTGCTGTCCGTGATGGGAGGCAATCCGAATGACGTTCTCACAACTAGCTATTCATAATATTGCTCGCAACAAGCGAATGTACGCTGCTCATTTCTGGAGCAGTACCTTCTCGGTACTGATGTTCTTCACCTATTCTTTGCTCTTGTTCCATCCCGATTTGAACGGCAAGATTCGATCTTCCAGTGAGACACTAAGCGAACTCGGGATGATGGGACTGCGTGTGTCGCAGGTTCTGCTGATCGTGTTTTCTTTCTTCTTCATCTTATATTCGGTAGGCTCGTTTCTTAAGACACGGAACAAGGAATTCGGCATTCTCATCATACATGGAATGTCTCCTAAGCAGTTCCGCAAGCTGGTGTTCATGGAAAATATGCTGATTGGCTGCGCCTCCATTGTGGCAGGCGTATTGTTGGGTGTCATTTTCTCGAAATTGATCCTCTCCGGGATATCTGAACTTCTGGCGATTGATAAAGGCTTAACGTTTTATGTACCATTGAAGGCGATAGGGACAACGTTTATCGCATTCTTGATCCTCTTCCTGCTGATATCGATCGTGACTACTCGGATGGTAAGGGTGCATCAACTCATTAATCTGCTCAAGGGATCGGACAAGCCGAAGCCTGAACCTAAGGCGTCGATAGGACTGTCGGTGCTAGCCGTCTTGCTCGTCGGAGCGGGCTATGCGACGGTGTTTTCCTTTGCAACAGGCATCACGTATTCGTTCCTTGTACTCCTGTCAGGGGTGGTGCTGACTGTAGTCGGGACGTATTTTCTGTTCACGCAATTCGCGGTATTTGCACTGCGAATGTTGAAGCGGAGCGAGCGGCTGTATTTCAAGAAGACGAATCTCTTGACGCTCTCTGAACTGGGATATCGGTTGAAGGATAATTCACGCTTGTTCTTTATCGTTGCTGTAATCTCGGCGGTTGCATTTACTGCGATTGGTACGTGTACGGCAATCGGCAATCAAGGGTTAGCGGAGATGACGAACCCGTATGCATTTACGTATTATTCGTATCAAGGGAATAAGCAGGAACAGGACCATGTAAGTCTGATTAAACAAAAATTGGAACAATCACAATTGCCTTATCGAGTTGGCGCAGCTACTTTGAAATTTGCAGGTAATGATGTCACGCTCATGAAGTTGTCCGATTATAACAAGCTGGCGACAGCCCTTGGATATGAGCAAGAAGCGATTACCGCTGATAATGAAGCGTTCCTTGTACCGACTTCAGTCATAGGGGAACGAGTATATAGTAAAGAAGGATTCGAAGAAGTTGTCCAACTGATAGAAGACACTACTCGATATGCCTTTCAAATTATGAAAGCTGTACCTCATCAAGTGCTGCCGCAGGATTATGGGATCATTCGGCTTGTTGTGGTAACGGATGATGCTTATGAGCAGATACCTGATCGGGATGAGTCTGGCCAGGAATCCTATACGGTATATGGATTTGCGGTAGAGCATTGGAGTAAGCTTGGGGATACAACAGAACAGCTAATGAAGCAACTGAACGCAGATCAAGAAGGAGAACAGAGCGAATCCATGAAGTTTCAGTTCAGGGCGCTGTATCCGCAGTGGGTAGCGGCCAAGCAGGCAAATGGATTACTGCTGCTCGTGAGCGTACTCATTGGTGTGGTGTTCTTCACCTTTGCCGCAAGCTTCTTATACTTCCGATTATATACGGATCGCAGTCGGGATCAGCAGCAGACCGAGATGCTGTCCAAGATGGGGTTGACTCGCAAGGAACTGAATCGCGTCGTGACACGACAGCTGCTGGTTATGTTCTTTTTGCCGCTTCTCATCGCAATCTTGCATAGTGGGGTTGCATTTGCAGCGCTGCAGCAGTTGGTTCACTTCTCTGTGGGGGAAAGTACAATTAAAGTGCTCGTTAGCTTCACAGTAGTTCAAATCATTTACTTCTTCGTCATTCGATGGCGCTACGTGCAGCAATTGCGCAGTGCGATGGTGTAAGACTGTACATTCTAAATAATCGTAGACTTCCTTATTGCACATTATTGCACAAAACCCCCTTGCGCTGGCCGCTTATTGCGATCAGATGCAAGGGGGTTTTGATCATAGGTATAGGGGTTGCAAAGAAAGGAAGAGCCCTGTAAGTCGGTGCTGCTCCCAGCAGTCTTTGCTTACAGTATATCTTACTTCACGCGAGAATTATTCTTCACGAATTCAATAATCTCATCAACATAACCGAATGCAAGAGCAGTAACCGTGTCAGCTGCGCCATAGTAAATCGCGATACGTCCTGTTGCTGCGTCCACAAGCGATGCACAAGGGAATGCAACGTTAGGCACGTCGCCTACGCACTCGTACAATGTGGAAGGCTGCAGCAAGTATGGTTCGCTGCGGTATTTTACTTTCCAAGGCTCATCCAGGTCGAGGATCGCTGCGCCGAATGCGTATACGAATCCGTTACAGGAGTTCAGGACGCCATGATAGATCATGAGCCAGCCTTCGCTTGTTTCGATTGGAATTGGACCTGCGCCAACTTTCTTGCTCTGCCATCCGCCCATGGGAGCCATTACGTGACGGTGACGACCCCAGAATTCCATATCAGGGCTCTCACTGTAGAAGATGTCGCCGAATGGTGTATGGCCTGTATCGGACGGACGGCTCACCATTGCATAGTTGCCGTTAATTTTGCGCGGGAACATAACTCCGTTGCGGTTGTAAGGCAAGAATGCATTTTCGAGCTGATGGAATGTCTTGAAATCATATGTGTATGCCACGCCGATTGTTGGGCCGTGGTAGATGTTGCACCAAGTTACATAGTAGCGGTCTTCGATCCAGCATACGCGTGGGTCGTAGCCTTCGATGAAATTGCCGATTTCCGGATCGTCACATTCAAATGTAAGCGGCTCATGGTTGATGTCCCAGTTAATGCCGTCTTTACTGAAGCCAGCATGCAAGCGCATGTAGCGATTGCGATCGTCGCAGCGGAATACGCCAGCGAATCCGCCTTCGAACGGAACAACAGCACTATTGAAGATACTGTTCGAGTTAGGCAGCAAATCGCGTGGAATTACTGGGTTCTGGCTGTAGCGCCACAATACGTCGCGATGTCCTTCAGGACGTTCTTCCCAAGGCATGTTCGGAATATCTGGACCGATGATCTTAATTTGGCTCATGATGCAAACCTCGCTTTGCGTAGTAAGTATGAAACCTGTGCTGTTCAAGTGCAGGTGACAGATGTTGAGACCAAAAGAATAGGTGAGAGCCTTGTTCTTTATTGATGTCGTGTGCAATGTCAACTGAACTTGTAACACAGCATGTGTCAATTGTCTCTCGAAACGCAATGACAGCGTTTCCGAATAACTAAAGAGTAAAACACTAAGGTTACAATGTCAAGTAAATATTGTGCATTTACCGTGCAAATAATGTGCAAAAACGTGTTACATATCGAATGTAGATGTGCAAATGTAAACTATATCAGACTGTGTACTGAATCGCGCCATTCTATCTCCACGCCGATGCGAATAAGCTCCTTCGGACGATGCGGATGGTCAATACGCCATACGATCTGTTCCCCGGCGCGCATGCCGAGCTCTTCCTTCGGTACATGCACGGTCGTGATGGCGGGATGAACAAGCACCGATTCGGCGATGTTGTCGAATCCGGTAATGGAGATATCCTCAGGTACGCGCATGCCGCTTGCCTTCACAATTTGCATGAAGTCGACAGCAATATTGTCATTCACACATACGAAGGCCGTTGGCTTATCCTCCATCCGGGAATAGGCTGCAGACAGTTCCTCTTCATTAAAATAATGACGCTTCATGGAGTTGATGATGCACCAAGATTCATTGACACTGAGCCTTGCTTCAGACAGCGCACGATTGAAGCCTTCCCACCGTTCGCGGTAGCTGAGGCAGGAGCCGATATCGCCTACAAAGCCGATCTTCTTATGTCCACGTGCAATTAGTTGTTGCGTTAGGGCATATACGCTATGGGCATTGTCTACGAGCATAATATCGCTGCCCAGCATGCCGAAGTTGAAGTCCGCATACGTATCGATGAACATCGAGGCAATGCCTGAACGTTCGATTAGCTCATAGTACTCCCTCAAGAAGGGGCCGATCATAATAACGCCAGCAGGCCGCTGCTGCACGAATAGAGAAGGCAGCTTCTGTTCGCGCTCTTCTTCCATGTCAACAATCGTCATCGCCAGGGAGTAGCCAGCTTCTTTCAAGGTTGTATTCAGCCCTTTGATGAAGCTAGACCAATAGTGGTTGCCCATATAGTCAGAATGAGTAAGCAGGGACACGATACGATTGGTCGAGATGATTCCTTCCGCAGCTTCGAGTTGATGGAATTTGGTATAGCCGAGCTCGACGGCCTTCTTCATGATGCGGCGTTTCGTGTCATCGCGCATGTCAGGATCGTTGTTCAACGCCTTCGATACGGTATTGCGGGACAAGTTCAGCGCGTCGGCAATATGTTGTTGAGTTACTTTGGATTGTGACATCTATAAATCGCTCCGATTACGAATGGATTGTGTCTAAATTAACGTTGTTACAAGTATATAGGAGGTTTACATTTATGACAAATGTAAAGTTGCAGCCGTGAGGATGGTTGGATAGCGGCATAGACTGCAACCAAACCGGAAAAATATGAGTATATATTCATATATAATTGGGTCGTTGGAACGAATTTTGAAATAGGGAGTTGGCATTACATGCGATCGTTTTTACAATGAGACAGAGAAGTGTGATTTCAGAAAATAACTCTCTGTTTTCAAGGTTTTTTGAAAAAAGATTTGTGTAATCATTCCTTTACCTGTGACCGATAACAAATTATATAAATATTTACATAAAGGAGTTACAGGGAAATGCATATTTCGGTGAAAAGCGAACAACAGGTGCAGCTGTATCGATCCATTTGGACAACAGTCTGGAAGGAGATGGGCTTTGAACTGGAATCCGCTGCACATCCATTGGAACAGGTCATCGTATTCAACGAGGCAGGGGTTGCTGTAGGAACATTCGAACTGAAGCTGTACAGTGAGAGTGCGCGTATGTTGAACGAGGTCGCTCCGTTCGCGGAACAGCCGGAGGTGATGAACGCCCCAGAGCAAGTGGCTGAAGTGGACAAGGTAGCTTTGCTGAAGGAACATCGTGGTCATAATATCGATCGGCTGCTATCTTCAATCGTTCATTACTCGCGCAAGCATGGGATCTTGCAATGCGCTTGTCTGCTGGAACCGGTATTCGCGCGTGCGCTGCGCGTATCATTCCATGTACCAATGCGCAAGGTTGGAAAGAAGATGTTCTATAAGGGGGACGATGTCATTCCTACTCTTATTCATGTCGGTGCAATCTGGCAGAATCCAGCCAAGTTCGACTGGTTAATCCCAGAACAGGAACAAGTGGAAGTTCACTCAATTCCTATCACCTGTTAGCCGATATAATAAGGTGTTGAAGTTAACGGAAATGCAGAAATGTTAAGGAATGGTTAACGAACTGACTAGACAAGCTGTTAACGACGATCACTCGATACATAGAAAGTTGGTAGATGACGTGAATGAACTAACGATTCTTGACAGGCGCAACCGCCTGTTTGTCAAGATCATATGGACAATGCTTGCGATTGGAATCATCGGGGATTTGGCTGCAGGTATTGTCGGGACCATGCTGTATGTGCTGATTGGTTTTGGCGCGGTGGCTTGTGGATTAGCGACGTTCTTAACCTATAAGCGCATTGGCGTAAAGTATGTGATGTACTTAATTCCGGTGTTTCTGTGTTCGCTTGTCCTGCTGCTGATGAAGTCGGATCCGAATCCGATCTTCAGCACGTATTTGTTATTCTATGTCGTAATCAGCTTGATGACTTTATATCAGAATTATCGTCCTATCGTCTTTACCGGCGTAGTCAGTATGATAATGACGGTGTACGTATTCTATGATCCATTCCTGAATGAGAAGCTGTTCACGCGAGAGCCGCTCCTCTATTTGCTTATGTATCTGCTCTTCGTGACGATTGCACTCAGTGCTTCGGCGGTGTTCAGTCAGAACTTGCAGCGGCAAGTGGCGGAACGGGGAACGGAAGCGCTGAAATCGAAGGAGCAGGCGATAGAATTGCTTGGACAAATTCAATCTTCGGTTACGATGCTTAATGAATTCAGTCATGAGCAGAAGCTGCGTGCAGAATCGACAGGAACGATCTCGCGTGAAGTTACAGAGACATTCGCGCAAATATCGACAGGCTTCGAACAGCAGACGATTAGCCTGCAGCATATCGGAAGCTCTGTGGAATCCGTGGAGCGCTCCGTTAGTCACGTTGCGAACGGAACGAATCAATTGGAGCAGGTTGCATCAATTACACTGCACTTGGCTGAGCAGGGCAGTGGTCAGATTGACACCCTTGTCGGTGAGATTAACCGTGTGAAGCGTACAGTGGAACAGACTGTGCAAGTGATGGACGCACTGAATGCGCAGACGGAGCAGGTCGGCGATATTGTCAGTACCATTAGTGATATTTCCGCACAGACGAACTTTGCTGTCCTTGAATGCGGCGATTGAAGCTGCGCGAGCAGGCGAGCATGGCAAGGGCTTCGCAGTGGTGTCGGGAGAGGTTCGCAAGCTGGCTGACCATGCGAAGAAAGCGACTGAGGATATTGCAACTATATTGGAAACGATACGAACTCAGATCAGTGCCGCAGCAGAGCAGGTACAGCGTGGACAATCTGCCGTCGTATCCAGTGTAGAGGCTACGGGGCAAGTGGAGCAGATTATGCGTACGATTACGGATAACACCGACCAGGTGAACCGTCAGTCGGAAGCGATGCATGAAGCCGTTCGCGACCTTCAGACACAGTACTCCAATATGGCACACGGTGTTGTGACGATTACGAACAGCACGGAGGAGCATATGGCCTCTGTGGAAGAGGTGCTGGCGAATATGGAGCAGCAGCATATGGATATTCAGGTGCTTGTTGATGGATACAGCCGATTAGACAAGCATGTCAGTGATTTGAAGCGTCTGTCCGAAGAAGAATAAATAGATGAAAAAAAGGGCCTATCAGAGAGTACAATCTGATAGGCCCTTTCTGTATGATTAAGGGAAAGCAGGTAGGTATAATCTTCCGCCCAGATTGATGGAGGTCAGGTATGGAGAGGGGAATGCAAGTATGTGGATGAAGCATCGGGGAGAGGCGAGCAGGATTAGAGTCATGCTGTTCGAAATGTATACGCTTACAACGAGTGGGTTAGCTGTTGTGCTGCGACCGATTCTTGTGTACAAGAAAGGCGGGATGATGGCAGGAGCTGTATGCTTATTGCTGCTGATCGGATGCAGTGGGCAGGTAGGACAGTCGAAGGTGGCGGAACAGCGTTCCTTGCTGCCTAAGGTTACGGTTGTATTGAATAGTCTTGGCATAGGGTTCCCAGAACCGTTGACGGAGAACGACAATCCGTATGTAACCGACATCGAGGTGAAGACGGGTCTTCAAGTAGAAGTGATCATCCCCCCATCACATCGGTATGAGGATCGCGTCGGTGTCATGATGATGTCGAACCATATACCAGACCTGATCAGCATTACGGATGCGAATTGGGTCTCCTTTTACGCACGGAAGCAGATGCTAACACCGCTCGACCACCTGCTTGCCCGATACGCGCCAAAGCTGAAGGAACGGATTCCTCCTGAAGTGTGGGAACAGGTGTCCTTTAACGGCCAGATATATGCGATTCCGAGCCTGCATGAGGGAAGGGGGCAGGAGATGATGTATATTCGCAAGGATTGGCTGGAACAGCTCGGACTTGAACCACCAGCTACTCTTGCGGAGATGGTAAATGTGATGCGTGCCTTTACTTCGCTCCGTTCGGACGACAATGGGTTGCACGATATTTATGGTACCAGCTTCATTGAAGAGTTGGGCCGCACCTCACCGTGGTTCGGTGCATATGATGTGCAGCTCAATCAATGGATGGAACGGGATGGCCAGCTCGTATATTCCAATGTGCAGCCAGAGATGAAGGAGGCCCTTGCCTTCATGCGCACGATGGTTCAGGAGGGGCTCGTAGATCCATTGTTCCCGATTCAAACACAGCGTGGACTGGAGAGGCAGGTTGTGGATGGGAAGCTGGGTCTGTTCACGGGAACATGGTACGATACCCGCGGTGTGCTGGAGAGGAGCAAGGCGCGGGATCCGCGTGCAGAATGGATCCCCCTACCTTTCCCGAAGGGGCCTGGAGGAAGTGGAACCTTTGCGCTGCCTCAAGTACGAAGCTATCAAGTAATCCCTGCTACCAGCTCTCACGCGGTGGAGGTGCTGAAGCTGCTTACCTATATCGGCGAGGAGGGGAGGGATACCCTCAAGCTTGGATTCGAGGGAGACGTGTGGGCTTGGAAGGAGGGGAAGAGGGTGACCAATATGGAGCGCCATAATCAGGATCATTATCGCGGACTTTATGCTAATTTGGCAGATATGCCTGATGAGGATTACACTCGATCCCGGCTGGATTCGTTAGGAATTCAATACCAGTTGTACGATAATCTTCGATTTACATCCATGCATGCACGTCCGAGCGCTTTCCGTTCGCTGCCGACACCGGCGATGACAAGATATGCACCGTTATTGTTGAAGAAGAATGATATGCTCATCGACATTATTCTTGGCAATCGACCACTTGAGGACTTCGACAGATACGTGTCGGAATGGATGAATGAAGGCGGGCGTGATATGACGAAGGAGGCCAATGACTGGTATCACTTCAGTCGCAACCAGATTGGAAGTGAGCCACCGCCCATTCAGTCTGAACGCAGTTCTAAGCACGGAGGGTGAGTCCTAATATGCTGAAAATGATACGTGACCAAATTCGCCAACGGATTCAGTGGCGATTAACCATCTATTTTGTACTTATTCTGATCCCTCTGCTGTTGACCGGCTGGTTCTCCAACAAGCGCTCTCAGGAGCTGCTTCTGTCAGAGACGACCGCTCGTACCGAAAGTGCAATGCATGCCCTCATGGACAATATTGAGCTCGTGCTTCAGAACGTGGAAGAGCTGTCCGCGGTGCTGTCAACCGATACGGAGATGAACGATGCGCTTGCACATGCGAAGCGGAAGCTGGAGCCGAAGAATGTCATGGCATTCGCCGATCTGAAGCATAAGCTGGCCAACTTTCTATCGATTCATCCGATGTTCTCGCAAATTGCTGTATATCACGATCATTCCAACTCCGTGATTTCTACGCTTCATGGCGTGCTTCCGGTTGATCGTGCGGATGAACGCATTTGGCTTCGACAGCTGCTTAATGGACTGGGGACTGGCATTGTATTCATTCAGCCGGACGAACGAATTGGGGCGGGGAAGCCGTTCGGTCAAGCGTTTGGAGCGGATAGTCTGGCAGTCGTTCGGGCGATGGATATTTACAACCCGAATCGAGAGCGTCATGCGCTTATTATTAGCCTGAACATGGGGCGCTTGCAGCAATATATCCGTTCTGTTACGCCATCGCCACAGGCAGAGCTGCATCTATATACGGCAGATGGGAAATGGGTCACAGGAACGGCTAAGCAGCCTGAATCCTATCAGGATTACTTGGCACGTGCAGAAGCGAATGATCAGGTGTTAATTCAAGCCGCCTCGCCTTATTACGGCTGGACATTGACACTGGCTCAGCCGAAGAGGGAACTGTTCGCACAGTCCTACCAGCTGGAGTATTACGCGGTGTTTATGATTGCGCTGAGCATTGTCATTGCCCTCGTTATGGCTTATAGCATCTACACGAGCATTGCTGCTCCTATGCGGAAGTTAGCTCGGGGCATGAGGGCGATGACGAGCGGCAACTTAGATGTGAGGCTGAATTCGACGCGGCAGGACGAATTCGGTATCGTGACCGACCTATTTAACCACATGGCATCGCAGCAGCAGCACCTCATTCACGATCACTACGAACAGAGCTTGCGGCTTGCCAATACAGAGCTGAAGCTGCTCCAATCCCAGATCCATCCCCACTTCTTATACAACACCTTAGATTCGATCTATTGGATGGCCCAGCATGCTGAAGCTGAGGATATTTCCGAGATGGTACTTCACTTATCCCGATTCTTCAGGCTAAGTCTGAGTAAGGGCAAGGATGTAATTACCGTGAAGGACTGTCTGGAGCATTTGCACGCTTACATACGAATCCAGCAAATCCGGTTCTTAGACCTATTCCATATGGAGTACGATATTGAACCGCGCTCAGAGGAACTTCCGCTCGTGAAGCTGCTGGTGCAGCCCATTGTCGAGAATGCCATCATACATGGCTTGGAGAAGTCCTCGCAGCAAGCAGAGATGTTGCTGCGCATTGTAGTCCGAGTAGAGGAGGACACAGAAGGGAGAAGACTTACAATTAGGGTTATCGATTCTGGAACGGGTATGACGGAGGAAATGTGCGCCCAATTGCAAGCTGAACTTTCTGCTGTATTGCGGCAGCCGACAGAGCATGGTGTGGTGGCGAGCGACCACACAGGTGCTGGTTATGGACTTCGAAATGTCGCGGCACGAATCCGCTTGAATTACGGTCAGAATGCAAACATTCATATTGATAGTGTATGGGGTGGGGGGACAACGGTAACGCTCGTGCTTCCCTTGTCCGAGCCATACGTGGGGAGACAAATTGAAGATCGGTCGAGGACGGCAGGTTAATGCTTAATGCTTGATGCCTAATGCTGCTAGGCAGCCTTCAGTTTTCGCTAGTTGATGAAGCAAAGAATGCCTTCATTTCGAATCGTCACCGAGGAGGAGATTAGATGAACCTATTGATTGTGGAGGATGAGCTGCGGCTCCGTCAAAGCTTAACTGAGCTTATGCCTTGGGAGAGGGCAGGGATTACGGAAGTAACGGCAGCCGCTACCCTAGAAGAAGGGAAGCGGTGGCTGCAGTTGAAGCGTCCGGACATTTTACTTGTAGACATTCAGCTGCCGGACGGAGATGGCTTATCCCTCGTGAGGCAAGCGTCGGAGTGGAATGTTGAGGTGAAGGCGGTGGTGCTCAGCGGTCATGATCACTTCCCTTATGCTCAAGAGGCGCTATCCATGGGGGTGAAGCAGTATCTATTGAAGCCGGCGGGACAGGATGCCATCCTGCAAGCAGTTGCCGCTGCAGTCTCGGAGCGCCGCCAAGACATTCAGCGGCGGCATGATGCCGATATGCTGCGTAAGCAATGGCACAACTACTTGCCGATACTGCGTCAGCGCATCTTGCGCCAAGGGCTGGATGGCAGCTTGTCGACGGCCTCGCTGCTAAGGAGAATGACAGAACTCGGTATCGACTTGCAGGAAGACGAGCGCTACGCAGTGATGGTAATCGATCCTGATCCTTACCCGCAGGAGCGGGTGCAGGCATTTGGAGGCGATCAGGGTCTAATGCACTTCGCGGTCGGCCAAGTCGTGGAGGAAACGATGACAGGGATGGAATACGGCTCTATGCTATTATGCCGCGAAGCAGACGGCCCGCTCGCCATCCTATTTCGCTATCCACCCGCTGCGCTCTCTAGGGGCATGGCAGAGGAGCATAGAAGGGTAGAAGCATCTCAAGCAGCAGAAAGTCATTGCGAGAGATCGGATGGAGAACTGATGATTGGCATTCATGCACTGGCAGGCAAGATGCTGGAGTATATCAAGACTTCATTGAAGCTTACGGCGAGTGCGGGCATCTGCTCGGCGTGCGGGCGGCTGGCTGACGTGCCGCGGCTGTATAAGGAAGCGGACTTCGCGCTCCGTCAGCGGCTCGTTCATGGTGGCGATATTGTCATTCCGTACCGCAATCACGGACTGAGAGCGGCTGAAGATGTTTCGGCCGTAACGATACATACGGAGCAGTGGGAACGGGAACTGGATATTGCCTGGAACACTGCCGAAGAGCAGCAGGCAGCGGAACTGGCCGAAGCTTGGATTCGCGCAGTATGTGCGATTCCAGAGGCAGAGGCATTTAAGGAGCAGATGATGTTCCTGCAATCGTGGATCATTATGTGGCTGCGCAGGCAGGGGTGGTCAATGGCGGAGGTAATGGGAGAGGATGCAAGATGGTTCCGTCACACCGCCGAACTGCGAACGAAGCAGGAGTGGAGTGAGTGGATGCGAAGTGTCATGCGACGCATTGGCGCGGAAGCAGGCATGGTGCGTCGTCGCGGCGGCAATCGCTTGGTATCGGAAGTGAAGGAGTTAATCGAGAATGAACTTCATACAGAGCTAACCCTGCAGGAGGTGGCGGATCGGCTGTTTATTAATGCCTCGTACTTGAGCAGGCTGTTCAAGCAGGAGATGGATCAGCCCTTCTCGTCTTATCTCCTTATGCGCCGCATGGAGCGAGCCAAGGAGGCACTCTTTCAAGGGGAGCGGGTATATGAGGCAGCACAGGCGGCGGGATTCCGCGATGTCAGCTACTTCACGAAGGTATTCCGCAAATATTGGGGGGTTACGCCGAGTGACTGGAAGCGGGGTTAACGGGCTGCATAGGCTCAGTTGAACCTGACCTCACGATGGAAATCATTTTACCAGAAGAAGTCATGGCTCTCCCGTGTTCGATTGCAGCCAGATGCCGTAGGCTAGTAGCAGATGCAGCAAACAATGAATGCCAAGTGCTCATGCCACGGAAAGGATGGGAGCTATGGATAAGCTGGAATTGGACAATGCTCCACGTTTGTCTTCACGATCATACGGGCGAAAGTTGTGGAGCGACATTCGGAAGGACTGGGACTTATACATTGCACTTTTGCCAGGGATCGCCTTTCTTCTCCTGTTCAAGTATACGCCGATGTATGGGGTCGTAATTGCGTTTCAAGAATTCAAAAGTTTTTAGCGGAATAGAGGACAGTCCTTGGGTAGGGTTCTCGCACTTCGAACGACTATTTCAATCACCGAAGTTCGTTCAAGTGTTTTGGAATACGATTATCATTTCGGTTCTGAAAATTGTACTTCTCTTCCCACTGCCAATTCTGCTGGCAATTCTGTTGAATGAGCTTACGAAAATGTGGTTCAAGCGTCCGGTACAAACGATCATTTACATGCCTCATTTTCTGTCATGGGTTATCGTTAGCGGACTCTTTATGGATCTGCTCTCCATCAATGGGGGGCTTGTGAATCGAATCATTGAGTGGTTCGGCGGAGAGCCGATCAAATTCTTCCTCGACAACAGTGTCTTTCGCTGGCTGCTCGTCGGCACGGCGGGCTGGAAGGAAGCAGGCTGGGGAACCATCGTATACTTGGCCGCCTTAAGCTCTATCGATCCACAGCTGTATGAAGCAGCCAAGATCGATGGGGCAAATAAGTTCAGACAAATTCTGCATATTACACTACCAGGGCTTGTTCCCGTCATTCTCCTTATGTTCATCCTGCGGCTCGGGAATATGCTGGAGGCTGGGACGGAGCAAATTCTCGTCATGTACAATCCCGTCGTCTACAATGTGTCGGATGTTATCGGCACGTATGTATATCGTACGGGTCTAGGCGAGCAGAATTACAGCTTCTCAGCTGCTGTGGGGCTGTTCGAATCCATCGTAGGCTTCGTGCTCATTATTGGTGGAAACGCTCTCAGCCGGCGCTATTTGAATCGGGGTATCTGGTAATGAGAGAAGTTCAGCATACAGCTCTCTTGATGTCGCAAGTCGCCGCTTATTTGGAACCTGAACGTAAGAAGGAAGGAGGTCTGGCATAACATGAGACGCCAATTGACTGCTTCGCGGAGAACAAGAACGGCCATTCGAATGTCGGTAGGGGAGCGCATCTTCCATGTGTTGAACTATCTGTTTTTTGCCCTTGTGTCGTGGACGACATTGTTCCCATTTCTCAATTTGATTGCGAAGTCGCTCAGCAGTGAGGAAGCGGTTATGTCAGGGAGCGTGTCCTTGTTCCCGATTGATATTCAGTTCGGAACGTACTTATATGTGCTGCGCGACTCTCAATTCATGAATGCTTTCCTCGTATCGGTCACAATTACCGTGGCGGGAACGGCTCTCGGTCTGTTCATGACCGCATTAGCCGCATATCCCTTATCCAAGCCGCGTCTGCGCGGACGCAAAATATTCATCTTGATGTATGTGTTCACCATGCTGTTCAGCGGTGGTCTTATTCCTACGTATTTGCTCATGCACCGATTGAATCTGATCGATACACTGTGGGTGCTCTTTCTGCCGAGCATGGTTAGCGTGTTTAATATGCTGATTATTAAAAACTACTTCGAGTCTCTGCCCGATGAGCTGGAGGAATCGGCCAAGATGGACGGAGCATCGAATCTGACAATCTTGTTCCGCATTACGGTTCCATTGTCGCTGCCGGTGTTCGCTACCATTGCACTCTTCTTTGCGGTAGGCTTCTGGAATGATTACTTTGCCTCGATGATCTATATCAATACGGCAGAGCTGAAGCCGCTGCAATTGTACTTGAAGGAACTGCTTGCGCATTCCAATATCACATATCAGGATGGCGGGCATGTAACGAATATTGATGCGGTCATGAACACGACGCCTCAGGCTATACAGGCCGCTTCGATTCTTGTTGCAACCTTGCCCATATTGCTGGTATATCCGTTCCTGCAAAAATACTTCGTGAAAGGGGTGCTGATTGGTTCCGTAAAAGGGTAATGCGGTGAAGATATTTCGGGGGACATCCAAAAGAGCGGAGGTATGTTCATGCAACGTAAACAGGTATGGATATCATTGATTTCGATTGTGATGGTCTTGTCACTTCTCGGCTGCAACAGCGCCGGTTCAGGGCAGGGTGCGTCAGGAGGAGAAGGCGGCAAGCAGCTCCGTCAGCTGATGCAGTTCGATCGCTTCGAGCCGAATAGCGATCCGGTAGCCGTGTACTTGAAGGAGAAGACGGGATATTCCGTGAAGTATGAGATGCTTCCTGCGGAAAATGCCGACGAGAAGCTGAACCTGCTCATGGCGAACAAGGAGTCTTATGATATTATGAAGCTCGCTTCAGCCCAATACTATCAGCTTGTATCGTCTGGTGCGCTGGAGCCGCTGGATGATCTGATTGAGAAGTATGGAACGAATATGAAACAGGTTATCGGCCCAGATTCTTGGAATGGTGCCCGTTATGACGGCAAAATTTACGCTATTCCAGAAACGGGCGGAGGCGGAACCTCATCGAATGCGCTCGTCGTCCGCCAAGATTGGCTTGATGAACTGGGTTTGAAGATGCCGACGAACCTGGATGAGCTGGTGACGGTGCTGAAGACATTCAAGGAGAAGAAGAATGTAATTCCGCTGACGGGAGGCAAGATCCCTGTACATCCGGATATCGCCAGTGTGTTCGGCTTAACGACGGCTTGGTTGGAGCGGGACGGCAAGATCATTCACGCGGTTGAAGCTCCAGAGATGAAGGAATACTTGAAGTTCATGAATACGCTGTACAAAGAGGGACTAATCGACTCCGAGTGGGGCATTAATACGGCGGATAAATCGATTGAGAAGATGGCAAGCGGCAAGGCTGCCATGTATAGTCCAGGGTGGTGGATTGCTCCGAACTTGGAAAATGCACTTGCGAAGAATTTCCCAGATGCGAAGCTTGCGATTGTGCCGGTATTGAAGGACAAATCGGGGAAAGCGCGTGTAGGCACGCCGGGCAATACGATTAATTATTACATTGCAATTCCGAAGTTCGCGAAGAACAAGGAAGAAGCGGTGAAGTGGCTCGACATGAAGTTTGATAAGGATATTTTCAAGGGGATCGCTATCGGTGAAGAAGGCGTACATCACAAGTTTGAAAATGGAGCCTACTCGCCGATTCTGCCGAAGTTCGCAGATGAGCGTACAAATGCAAGCTCATTCTTGACGGGTGTGGACGAGAAGAACTATCCGATCTACTGGCAGGCGAGATTGAAGAAAAACCCAATCGTAGAGAACTACTTCAACACATTCCAGAAAAATGCGGAGGGCCTGTTAATCGCTGATCCACTCGGTTCAGCGCCTCCAATGCCGGATATCTCGAAGAACGTGCAGCGGTTGAACAAGTATCAAGAGGACACGTTCATTAACTATATTAGCGGAACGGAATCGCTCGACAATTATGACCAGTTCCTCGCGGAATGGCATGCACAGGGTGGGGCGGATATGGTGAAGGCAGCGAATGATTGGTATGCGAAGCGTTAAGCATGAATAGACGAATTAGATGATTTAGATGAGTAAGTCAATAAACATTCCGGCAACTAGTTAAATAAGTATTCAGAATAAGAGGCGAGATCGAATAACTAGGTGGCATGCTGAAATGCAAATATTCGTCTGCGAGATGTGAACACAAGCAAAAGGGGATGGCCCGAGATTCAAGGGCCATCCCCTTTTGGATGTTTGGCGAGGCATGATACTGTATTCTTACGAGTTGATAAAGAAACTTATAATAAGAAACTTATGATAAATAACTTACTAAGAAACTCGTGATGAAGGGAATCATGCTGCGGGAAGAATCGATGCCTGCTTCCTTATCCGCTTATACGGGCCTTGTAGAAGGCCATTGCAGTTCAATGCCGAGCTGCTGCAGCTGCTTCTGGAAGGCGCTAAGATGCTTCTCGTCACTGCGCACAGCGCGCGGCACAATACCTTGATTCAGTGCATATGCAGCCAGTGCGCCAGCTGATTCGCCAATGTTCCATTCTGCTGGATGCACGCGGTAACAGCCGTTGGTAATATGTGTCGTTCCGATATTTTTGCAGGCGGGAATCAGATTGTCCATGCGAACCGGAAGCAAGCTTCCTAACGGGATTTGGAACGGCAAAGAGGAGATGTCAATATAGTTTTTGCCTCCGGTCGACGGATGAAGGTCAATCCGATAGCATCCGATGCCGACGGAATCAGCAAATGTCTCAGCAGGCTGACCAGGACGACAGTCGGTGGCAATGTGCTGCTCGAGCACAGTGAATTCCGCTTGAATCCGTCTTGATTCCCGTACATAAGGATACATGGCGAATCCGTCTTCTGTGCCAGCGACATCCGGCCGCAATCGCAGACCCGGGTAGCCGATGCCTCCGTCAGGACGCGGTGCTTCTGTCTGCAGCCAGTACAAGAGCGATAGGCTGAGCTGCTTGGCATCGAATAGGCTCCGCTGCTTCTCTTCTTCGCTTACATCGATAATCGAACCAAGCCAGTAGTCATTCTGCGGCCAATTGACGACCGACACCGGAGTAGGGAGTACTCCTGACGATTGATCATACAGCGACGGGTTCGTAATTTGCCGATAATGGAACAGTGGGAACTTCCCTGTCTCCCAGAAGAGGGAGTAGGTGATGGGTTCCAGCGTCGTTGGCTTGACTGCCGTCCAGCTTAGAAGACGATCCGGCCAGAACGAAGGCTGATATTGGCTCCAGAAGTCATAGCGTGCAGGCTTCGGAATCGTATAATCTCCGTCCTTGTCGTAATCAACGGCGTAGCAGTAAGTGAAGCCCTGCATATTCTGCGGTTCAGGGTCGCCCGGCACGGCGTGCGGTTCGCCGGTATCACGCTGCGATTCTGCACCTGTGACATACTCTGTTCCCGAGAGGGCAAGCAAGTCCCCGCATTCGGTTGCGTCGAGGAAGTATGCTCCCGTTAGGACATATTCGTTGCCCGCTGCATCCTGAGCGGTTACCGCATGGATGCGGTCGCCATCAACCTCAGCATTGGTGGCGCGGCATTGTGTCAGAATGGTAAGCTGTCCGCTGTGCACGTAGGGGAATAGCATCGACTCCAGCACAGACAGAGCTACGCGTGGATCATGGCAGAGACGGCTTACAAGGCCGCTCCCAGGGTTCAGCTCCGGGTTCGAGCGAGCATTCATGGCCAATGGGAGATGTTCGCGATAGTAGCGGCGTATTTCATTGCGGAATTGCCTGTATGTCTGCGTGCAGCCGAATTGTTCGATCCACGGATGCTCGTCTGGCGGAACCAGTTGGCTTGTCAATTGTCCGCCGATACGGGCGGTCTCCTCCGTCAGTACCACTGTCTTGCCCAATCGACAAGCGGAGAGAGCAGCTGCACAGCCTCCTACACTTCCACCAATAATAACGAGCTCGGCGTTCTTCTCCATATTCGGTGAGGGTGACACTCGATCAGCTCCTTCGCAATATTTTCCAATTATTGCTTACCCCAATAAGTATAGGAAAGAAACAGATCGCTTCCCATAGAATCTGATTGCTATTGTTGGTAGATTGAGTGCTAGTATTGAGTGAAGTAGGAAGAATATGTGGATTGGTGTTTACGGTTCCGGGTCGATCCGTTCCTAAAAAAGTAGACACGCGAGGCGGAAAGAGGGATGCGCCACGCGTGTCTATATGTTCAGAAGGGGGATTCCTCATGACATAAGGAATTCGTTATTTCGTTATTGCTTGATACGTTGTTCGATCTTCGCTGTAATGTCTTTCTTTTCTTTCATGTATTGCTCCACGACTTCGTATAGGGTCACTCCTGTATCAAGTGATTTTTTATCCTTAAACATGGCATAACCGTCGCCACCGGCGATTAAGAAGTCATTTACAGCTACGCGGTACGTTTTGTCGGCTTCCACCGCTTTGCCGCCAACCTTCACATCCGATACACGACTTCCTTTTGGCTTTTTGATGTCGAAGGAGAATGTAATACCAGCAACTTGAGGGAAGCGGCCGGAACCAGCTTCGATCTCGCTAACGCCATTTTCCAAGGCTGCTGTCAAATCACTGCCCTTCGCCTCAACAACAGCAAGTGTATTCGGGAATGGGAGCACATCATACAAGTTGCGCTTCGTAATATCGCCCTTCATGATGGTTGTGCGAATACCGCCTGAGTTCGTAATGGCCAGATCGGCTTCGAATCCAGGCATTGTACGAGTGCGCGCCAGCATGGCATCTGCTACTAAGTTGCCCATAATCGTCTCCTGCTTCCGCACTCTTGCACGATCACCGTCTAGATCTACGCTTGCAGTAGCAATTTTCTCGTTCAATAGGGAGTCGGTTTCTTTCTTCAGAGATTCAACAATGGCAGCTACTTCTGGGTCTGGCTTCGTCGCTTCATCGTACTTGATCAGTCCACCAGAGAAATGAACCAAATCCTTGCCGTGGTAGTACAGATCAACACGGCCAAGCGACTTCGCATATTCCCAGTCCTGCACAATATACGTACCGTTGACGAGTTCAGGCTGATCCACTGGTGTATGCGTATGTCCGCCTACAATGATGTCGATGCCTGGAACCTGCTTGGCCATTTCACGGTCATAGGATATTCCTGTATGGCAGAGGACGATGACATGGTCAGCTTCCTCGCGCAGCTTCGGTACCCATTCCTTCGCGACTTCGATTGGATCCTTGAACGTTAAGCCCTTGACGTTGTCAGGGTGCGTAACGATTGGTGTATCTGCTGTAACCAATCCAAGAATAGCGAATTTCTTGTCGCCGAACTGCTTCATGACATACGGCTGCAGCAGGTTCTTCCCTTGTGCGTCGAATACGTTCGCAGCGAGTACAGGGAATTTGAACATTTTGGTCAGTTTCGTAAGCTGCTCGTAACCGAAGTCGTACTCGTGGTTGCCGGACGCCATGAAGTCATAACCAAGTGCGTTAGCCAGCTTTGTTGCGTTTTCCCCTTTGGACAGGTTCACATAAATTGTACCTTGAATCATGTCGCCTGCATCCAGCACCATAGAATTCGGGTTCTCTGCACGAAGCTCTTTCATTAACGTAGCGAGCTTAGCGTAGCCCATTTCCTTCGCTTTCTCGTCTTCTAACATATGTCCATGCGTATCGTTCGTATGTCCGAGCGTAATATGTGTCGTAATGGCATCGCCGAGTGCTGTGAAGAACTGCTCGCGTGTCACCGTATCTCCTGTCACTGCTACATCAAGCCCTGCCTTCTTCGCTACAGCTTGCAGTGTCGCAGCAGGAACCGGACGATGGAGCTCTTTCCATTGCGCTGCATCCACGATCTTGTTCTGCTTCGCCCAAGTGAGCGCTTTGGCTGCCCAGCCTTGGATGGATGGATCAATGGCTTTCACTTCTTTTTCCTTGTCTTGTACGCGGGCAATCATCGCCACTGCTTCAGCAAGTGTGACTGGGCGATCAAGCGCCAGGCCATCATTGGATCCGGTTATGTAGCTTTTCGATTGCATCCATTCCAGGTGGTTAATTGGATTCACAGGAGCTGCAAATAATGATCCAGCGAATAGAGTACTAATCAATGTTGTCAGAACTGCGGCAGTACCTAGCTTTTTCTTGTTCATAAACGGACCTCCATGCTTGCTTCATATTTGAAATGTATATGTAATAGATATGAGTGATATATGTATCGTAGGACACGGGGGTTGGGAGATTGTTAACTAGAACCTAAGAAATTGTAAATTAGATAAAAAAACACCCTTATCTCATGACAGACAAGGGTGACTGTAATATACAAAGTATAAACATCCGGCGATTCAGATATGCCGCTCGCTCGCATCTGTATTTCCTAATCAGAATTCGAGACTACATTTCTAATCCATATTCAATATTCAACACATACGCTGGTTTCTAACAGACACTCAAGCAGCAAACAGTCACCAGCCTACAGCCGCCTACAGCTCGTCGAAGCCGTTGTCATCGCCGACCTTGCCGTAAGTGCGGGACTTCGCTTCGAAGAAGTCGGTCTTCGTGGCATTCAAGGCTTCGTCCGAGAAGGGCTTAATCCACGGCATGCAGTTTACGTCAACGCCTTCATACAGCTTCTCCATACCGATAAGGCTTAACCGGCGATTGGCAATGTGCTTAATGTAATCCGACAATTCACGCAGATCGATGCCGCGTACCTGCTTGAGCGTATAATGGGCCCAGTTGGTTTCCAATTGTACAGCACGGTCAATCGTATCGTACACAAATTGGCGGTTAGCCTCGGTATTCAGCTCTGGGAAGTCTACAAGCAGCTGCTTGAACACCTCACCGAAGAAGTAGCAATGCTGGTTCTCATCACGCTGAATGTATGAGATCATTTGGCTCGTCGCCATCATCTTCTGATCCCGGGCTAAATTGTAGAAGAAAGCGAACGTACTATAGAAGAAGATTCCTTCCAATATCAGATCCGCTACGAGTGCTTCAAAGAACGTCTGAGGTGTTGAATTATCGCGGAATGTCTGATAAATGTCCGCAATGAATCGGTTCCGTTCAAGCAGCACACGATCATGTTTCCAATATTCGAAGATATCCTTCTGCTCTTGCTCGGATACAAGAGAGGACAGTACATAGGAATACGATTGGTTATGCACGACTTCCTGCTGCGCAATGATAGCCGATATGGCTTCTAGCGATGAGTCAGTGAAGTAGTTCTTCACATCACCGACGAACATCGTCTGCATGGAATCGAGCACAGCAAGCAGCGAGATATTGATTTTAAATGCATGCTTCTCTTCTTCGTCTAACAGCGGGAATTGCTGTGCATCTTTCGCCATCGGAATTTCATCCGCAATCCAATGGTTTTGAAGGAGAACTTTGTACAATTTATACATATGCGGCATACGAATGTCGTTCCAATTCAATATGCCGGAGCATTCGCCTAGAATAATTCGTGTCGATTGATTCGGTGCTTCTGTATTGAAGATGAGCTGCCGATTCAGCTCACGATCTAACAATGTCATAGAACTCTTCCTCTCTATACACTTTATTCCCCGTGCACAATCATGCACAAATTGGTTGCTGTCAAAGTCAACCAGTAGGAAGGGCTGTGCTGCTGTATGTAACGTTCAGTAGCCCTTCCCGATTTTATGAACGGATTTCCGTAACAGTGCGTGTTCAAAAAGGCCGGTTTTCAGC